>NZ_JABAFB010000029.1:0-1844 GCF_012843405.1 Rhodococcus sp. BL-253-APC-6A1W | reverse complement strand
ATGCGACACGGATTTACCTATGTCACGCCCTACAGGCTTACACCAGTATTACCACTGACTGGCCCCACTACCTTCCTGCGTCACCCCATCGCTTGACTACTACCACCGAAGATCCCGTGCATCCAATCCCCAATCCCCCGAAGGGAACAAGGAACCTTCTGGACGGTTAGTACCGATGATTCATCATGGGCGCGTTCACACGGGTACGGGAATATCAACCCGTTGTCCATCGACTACGCCTGTCGGCCTCGCCTTAGGTCCCGACTCACCCTGGGCGGATTAACCTGGCCCAGGAACCCTTGGTCATTCGGCGGACGAGTTTCTCACTCGTCTTTCGCTACTCATGCCTGCATTCTCACTCGCATGGCCTCCACACCTAGGTCACCCCGATGCTTCCATGGCCACACGACGCTCCCCTACCCATCCACACCACTGCACACACTTCCGTAGAAACATGCGGGTGTTATGTGAATGCCGCGGCTTCGGCGGTGTACTTGAGCCCCGCTACATTGTCGGCGCAGAACCACTTGACCAGTGAGCTATTACGCACTCTTTCAAGGGTGGCTGCTTCTAAGCCAACCTCCTGGTTGTCTCAGCGATCCCACATCCTTTTCCACTTAGTACACGCTTAGGGGCCTTAGCCGGCGATCTGGGCTGTTTCCCTCTCGACTACGAAGCTTATCCCCCGCAGTCTCACTGCCGCGCTCTCACTCACCGGCATTCGGAGTTTGGCTGATTTCGGTAAGCTTGTGGGCCCCCTAGACCATCCAGTAGCTCTACCTCCGGTGAGAAACACGCGACGCTGCACCTAAATGCATTTCGGGGAGAACCAGCTATCACGGAGTTTGATTGGCCTTTCACCCCTACCCACAACTCATCCCCTCAGTTTTCAACCTAAGTGGGTTCGGGCCTCCACGACGTCTTACCGTCGCTTCACCCTGGCCATGGGTAGATCACTCCGCTTCGGGTCTAGAACATGCCACTGCAACGCCCTATTCGGACTCGCTTTCGCTACGGCTACCCCACACGGGTTAACCTCGCGACATGCCGCTAACTCGCAGGCTCATTCTTCAAAAGGCACGCCATCACCAATCAACCACCAAAGGTTGCATCAGCTCTGACGGATTGTAAGCGCACGGTTTCAGGTACTATTTCACTCCCCTCCCGGGGTACTTTTCATCTTTCCCTCACGGTACTTGTCCGCTATCGGTCACCAGGGAGTATTCAGGCTTATCGGGTGGTCCCGACAGATTCACACCAGATTTCACGGGCCCGGTGCTACTTGGGTATTCACATCAACAGTCACCATGTTTTCGTCTACGGGACTCTCACCCTCTACGACAGGCCGTTCCAGACCACTTCGACTAACACGATGATTTCTTACTGTTGGCCGGCTCAGCAGCGCCGACACAATGAACCCCACAACCCCGCATACACAACCCCTGCCAGGTATCACATGTACACGGTTTAGCCTCTTCCGCTTTCGCTCGCCACTACTCACGGAATCACATGTTGTTTTCTCTTCCTGTGGGTACTGAGATGTTTCACTTCCCCACGTTCCCTCCACACACCCTATATATTCAGATGCGGGTAACACGACATCACTCGTGCTGGGTTTCCCCATTCGGAAATCCTCGGATCACAGCTCGGTTGACAGCTCCCCGAGGCATATCGCAGCCTCCCACGTCCTTCATCGGCTCCTGGTGCCAAGACATCCACCGTACGCTCATAAACACTTACTAACAAAGATGCTCGCGTCCACTGTGCAGTTCTCAAACAACACACAACAACCCCTACCGGAACCCACCCACAGGCGGAGAACTTTCGCAGATCATCGTCGCTGA
>NZ_JABAFB010000028.1:0-2391 GCF_012843405.1 Rhodococcus sp. BL-253-APC-6A1W | reverse complement strand
GGGGGGGTGTCCCTATGTTCTCGTCAACCCTTGAGGCTGCGAGTCAGGATGCCTGCTCGGGTTGCTGACGGGTCACCCTGACGAGGTGTGCGCGCAGGGCATCGGCAACGATTCCGGGATTCTCGAGCATCGGAATGTGCCCGACCCCGGGCAGGGTCACTTCCTCCACATGGTCGGGCAGTTCGTCGATCAGCCGCTGCATGCACTCGTTCCTGGTGAGGAAGGTGTCGAACTCGGACATGATCAACGTGGTCGGCGCGGTGACCCGGTCGAGGTGTGCGAGTGGTCCATCCCGGAGAAACGCCAGTTGGATCGGCAGGTAGATGGGGCAGTGTGAGACCGCGCGGAGTACGTTGGCCGCGTCTTCGGGAGTGACGGCAGCCGTGTCCTTGCTGCAGTTTCGGATGATCGGGCGCTGGAAGCGCTCACGAGTAGCGACGCGATCACCGAACACGCGTGCAACCGCCGCCAGCGGAAATTGTGCGGCGAAACCCATCCCGAGACGGAACTCGGTTACCGAGAATCGCTTCCACCCTCCGCTGGGATTGATCGCGACGAGGGATCTCGCACGTCCTCGCCGCTCGAGTTCGAAGCCCACCTGACCTCCCAGGGAGTTTCCCGCGACGTGGCAGGTGTCCCAGCCGAGGTCATCGAGTTCACGTTCGATTCCGTCGGCGATCCCACGAACACCCAGATCGCGCACACGCAGGCGTGGCCCGCGCCAGTGCCCAGGCATAGTCATCGCCAGGACGTCGTAGTTGCTCGAGAGGTCGTCGACGACGCCGTGCCACACATGATGCGAGAGGGTGAATCCGTGTAGCAATAGCACAGGCTCACCAGCTCCAGATCGGTTCGCAGTGGTCACCGAGTCCCCCCATCTCCCTGTTCATCCCCTTTTAGCAGACCGGCCTGGAGGAGTCCAAGACTCGGAGTTTGCGCTGCTCAGAGTTTCCATTGTCATGCAGCTTCCGCTGATACAGGAGCTCGGTAGAGCGCCTTGTTCTTGAGCATGGCGTGCAGGACGTCGCAGCGGCGGCGAGCGAGGCAGATCAGGGCGGCGTTGTGCTTCTTGCCCTCGGCGCGTTTGCGGTCGTAGTAGGCGCGGCTGGTCGGGTCGTGCAGGGCGGCGAACGCGGACAGGAACAGCGCGCGTTTGAGTTTCCGGTTGCCCGAGCGGGCGGGGTGTTCGCCGCGGATCGACGATCCGGATCGGTGGGTGACCGGCGCGATGCCGGCGTAGGCGGCGAGGTGGCCGGCCGTCGCGAAGCCCGAGCCGTCACCGATCTCGATGAGGATGCGTGCAGCGGTCCTGACGCCGATGCCGGGCATCGAGGTCAGGACCTGGGAAAGAGGGTGATCGTCGAGCATCCTCTCGACATCGACGGCGATGCTCCGACGTTGCTGCATAACCTCTTTCAGGGAGTCGGCGAGTTTGGGCAACACGATCTCGGCGGCTTTGCTTCCGGGCACCGTCACGGTCTGCGCGTCCAGGGCAGCGAAGACCTCCTCGGCCAGCCGGGCACCCATGCGCGGTGCGTGTTTGACCGCGAGAGTGGTGATCCGACGCTTGCCGGCCTGCCGGATCCCGGCCGGGCCACCGAAACGGGACAGGATTTCCAGGACGGCCGGATGCGCCACTCGGGGACCGAGTGCCCGTTCGAGGGCGGGGTGGATCCCGGTGAGCAGGCCGCGGATGCGGTTGCTGATCCTGGTGGCCTCGCCGGCGAGGTCGTCGTCGAACCCGACGAGCACTCCGAGTTCGGTCAGGGTCTCGTCGCCGACGTCGACCCGGCGCAGCGTGTGGGGCATGGTGCGGGCGGTATCCGCGATGATGAACGCATCGCGGGCATCGGTTTTCGCCTGCCCAGGGTAGAGGTCGGCGACACGGCGCATGGACAGCCCCGGTAGATAGGCGACGTCGTGGCCGCAGGCGCGGGCGACGGTGACCGGCAGCGCGCCGATGGTGTTCGGTTGGTCGACGACCACCAGGATCGGCCCGTGCGCGGCCAGGTCCGCGAACACAGCTCGCAGTCGGGCCTCGTCGTTCGGTAGCGCCTTGTCGAACAGTCGGGCGCCGGCGGCGTCCAGTCCGACCGCGTGGTGTTCGCCTTTGCCCACGTCGATGCCGCAAAACACGGCGTAACTCGTGTCCATGAAGCAGTCTTTCGTCCGGCTCAACCGGTCGCCGATCCAGCATCGATACCCGGCACCCACGTTACAAAGAGACCTACCTCGAACCCGGCGGCCCTGTCCCTATCAGCGGTCCATCGATGCCACCAGGCCCGGCGACACCACCCCCCGGATCATTGGAGAGACAGGGGAAGAAAGTCATACCGAACCCGGCGACCGTGGCCCCGCGGCGCGGGACTACGAAGAAGGTAACGGGGGGCG
>NZ_JABAFB010000027.1:0-3168 GCF_012843405.1 Rhodococcus sp. BL-253-APC-6A1W | reverse complement strand
TTATCCGGCCCTCAGGGTCGGATCAACCCCTGATTGCCGATTTGGGTCAGCGGTCGAGCCGCTGCAGGTGGTCGGTCAACGCGTCAGCGACGCGATGGTGACGGGCCGCTTCATCGGGCCATCCTCGGTCGCGGGCATCGACCTCGAGTGCCTCGACGTCGGT
Organism: Rhodococcus sp. BL-253-APC-6A1W; assembly: GCF_012843405.1. Lineage (NCBI taxonomy): Bacteria > Bacillati > Actinomycetota > Actinomycetes > Mycobacteriales > Nocardiaceae > Rhodococcus > Rhodococcus sp. BL-253-APC-6A1W. The sequence goes on along the minus strand of NZ_JABAFB010000027.1, from coordinate 3,005 downwards.
GCGTTGCGCCTCGAGCGCGTCGCGGAACTCCGGTCCGGTGACGAAGTTGTCGCAGGTCTCGCAGATGTTGGCATAGGGACACGCACCCGCGCTCTCGTGACGGGAACAGTAGCCATGAGCAACACGAGTTTTGAGCATCTCGCTGCCAAGCCAAATCACGGCATCGGGGACGATCGGTTTGCCAACCGGGGTGAGAGTGAACCGCCGCCGCATCTTGCCCATCGCCTGGTCGTAGGCATCACGCAACGTCGGTGAAGCCAAAGTGGCGTAACGCAAAGTCATTTGCGGGGTGACGTGCCCGAGCAACGCCATCAACGCCTGCAGGCTCATCCCGGCGTTCGCGAGTTCGGTAGCCCACGTATGCCGCAGCTGATGCGGGGTCACCACCAACGGCGCACCCCCGGCCCCACGCAGTCCGCAAGTCTCGACGGCAGCGATCAGTCCGTTGCGCAGCCGGGTCTGGCTGAGACGGCGACCGTGCGCGACGAACAGGAAATCGGTCAATGCTCCGGTGCGGGGGTGCGGCAGCGGCCGGCAGATACCACGCCCGGTGGTCCACTCGTCCAACGCGGCGATGGTGGCGACCGAGAGCGGGACCATGCGTTCGGTGGCGAGCTTGCCCAACGGAACCTTCAACCAGGTGCCGGCGGGACCGTAGTCGATGACGCTGCCAAGTTCGAGGTCGAGTAGCTCCCCGACCCGCAGACCAGCTCCGCGGAGCACGGTCAGCCCGATACGAGCGAACGAATCATCCAGCCCAGAGACCGCATTCATCACTGCAACATCGATGTCGGGCGGCAGGGCCCGCGGAAGCGGTTGATCGAGTTTGGGGACGTCGACGGCGAAAACCAGACGGCGCGGTGGGGCCTGCTCCCAACCCCATTCGGTGATGTCGTCGAGCAGGTTGCGCACGCTCAGCACCGTCGATTGGATCACGGCCTTCGAGATGATGCGTCCGGCGCCGGAAGCGGCGCGTTGCCCACGCCAGGTGCGGGTGCGGTTCCAGACGAGGAAACCCTCGATGTGACTGCGGTCGAGATCCTCGAGGGACGTGACCTCGGGATGAGCGGTGGTGAGGTAGTCCGCGAACGGCAGCAAGTCGTTGATCAAGGATTCGACGGATTTCGGACGCAGCACCGATGCCCGGACGGTGACGTAACGCAGCAATGTTGCGCGAATCGCGTCGGCCATCGGAACCTCGGCGAAGCGTTGAGCGTAACTGCGGGCCCACCGCCGGCGCCGTGGTGGTGTGTCGACGATGCGGGCCTGAAACAGCATCTGTCGCAGCCCCGCAATCCGGTTGCGGTAGGCGCGACGAGACGTTGCCGGAATCGACTGTGTTGCAGCCAATGCAGCGTCGAATTCGTCGACGGTGCCGTCGGTGATGTCGCTGACGAGTCCGCCGTGCCAGGCGAGCAGCACCGCCAGACATTCACCCAGGACCGTCTCGATCCATTGCGGTGTCCAGCCCAAGGCCAGCCCGGCGGCCCGGACGGCGGCGAACCCGTCCGGGTCGCGGTCCTCGACGGCTCGGCCGAGACCGGTGAGGTTCTTGACGGCCGCAAGTTCGAGGTCCAGCCGCAGGTCGCCGCGTCCGATGAGGTGACACAGCAGCGGCCACGCCCCGGTGCGGCGCAGTTCGATGAGCCGTTCGGCTGCCGGTCGGGTCATCCAGTCCTGCAGGTCCGGATGCGAGGTGAGGAAGGTGGTCGCGATGAGGGTGCGAGCGCGCACCGACCTACCGCTGAGACCCAGGGCGGCAACGTGCTCGAGGTAATCGGCCAACACCGCATCCGGGTCGGCCAGCGGATCGACCATTGCGAGCGCGGGGGTGGTCATTGTCGTGTCCCGGCGAGGCTGGCGCGGGCCGCACCGTATTCGGCGGCGAGCTGCGCGACCGACAGATGCACGTATCCGGCGGTGGTTTCCGGAGACACGTGCCCCATCAACTCCCGCAGCACCATCAGATCGATTCCGGCAGAGGCCAGTTCGGTTCCGTAGGTGTGGCGCAGCCGGTGCGGACGCACCCGCGTCGCGCCGGACAGCTCCCGGTGCCGCCGGAACAGCGACCGCAGTCCGGCCTCGGTGACCGGCGACCCGTGGGTGGGGCCGCGCAGCACCACGAAACACTCTTGCGTCGCCAACCCCGGTGGCCGTTCGAGTCGCAGATAGGCCGAGAGTTCGGTGAAGAACACCGCATCGACCGGCACCACCCGCTCCTTCGAACCTTTGCCGAGCACCCGGAGTCGTCGTCGACCGAAATCGACGTCTGCCAGCCGCAGGGATCGCACCTCGGCGCTGCGCAGACCCCCGAACAGCATCGCCCACACCATCGCTCGATCCCGATGAGTGCGCAACGACGCCACGAACTGCTCCACCGCGTCGGCGTCGAGGGATTCGGGCAGCAGTCGCGGTTGGCGCACCAGCCGGCCCCCAGCCCGCGGTCGACCCGGCCCGAGATGTCCGAGCAGTCCCTGAGCCGCCGGTCGCAGGCCCTGCCCGCGCCGCGGGGTCGGCACCGGATTGTCGGCGCGCACCCCGGTCATCACCAGGTATTCGAACAACGCCCGTATCGCTGCGACCCGCCGGTTGATCGTCGACGCCGCCGTGCCTCGACCGATCTTTCTCGCCGTGCCGTGGCGGGTTTCGCGGCGCACGTCCTGCCAGTCGATCCACTCGAACACCGTCACCGGCGTCACCGCCGCCAACCCGAGGTCGCGGTCGAGAAGGAACCGGGCCAAGTTGAGCACGTCGAACGCATACGCCCGCACCGTCGCCGCGCTGAACCCGCGTCCGGCGAGATGTGTCAGGAACGCGTTCGCCGCCGCGCAGCCTTCCCACTCACCGTCGATCGCATAGCCGTCACCGCTGGCGCGCACCCGAAGAGTCATCGCCTGCTCCTTCTCGATCGAGCCGACACTGCCAGCATGCGCCCCTCATCGCCGGCGGCTCCGGACCTCACGCCGCAACCATGATCGTGTCGTGAGAGAGCCGGTTAACCGATA
>NZ_JABAFB010000026.1:0-3331 GCF_012843405.1 Rhodococcus sp. BL-253-APC-6A1W | reverse complement strand
GTGGGGTTGATCCGTCTCTTGCCCTGCAGGCGGGGTTGCTGTGAACCGTTGGACTCAACTCACCCTGACACGCAGGGCATTAGCGTTGATCGCACTCTTTGTCGCCGGGCTCAAGTGGGATTGGCTTGCCGGCCGCTACGGTGGGGTCCTTGCCCCGCTGGGGGCGATCGTGGCGGCCGCGATCGCATCGGCTGGTGGTGCGCGGCTGGCAAAGGCCCAAGCACTCAACGCAGACAAGACACGGACGGAGGATGCGGAGAAAGAGCTCTGGAGCAGATTCGAGGGGGCAGCGAAGCAACTCGCTGATCAGGGAAACTTCATGATCCGGGTAGCGGGGGTGTATGCCTTCGTGGGGCTGGCCGGCGATTGGCTTCGGCATCACGACCGCCGAAAGCGGGTAGGAGTCCCCACCGCCCGGGTGCAGGCAGAATGCGAAACGATCACGGACACCCTGTGCGCGTATCTCCGCCAGAACACACATAAGACGGGTACGGAAGAACACAGGGCTGGCGAACGAGTAGTAAACGAAGCGATCATCTCCCAGTTCCGAACCCATCTTTTTCTCGGGGGCAAGAACCGCGACGGGATCGAGACAGAGAAGGGCGCATGGGCCGGCCACGGGTTGCAATTGGACCTGCATGGGGTTGACCTCGAACGCTCGTACTTCGATCGGATGGACCTGAAGAGGGCGACCCTCACAAGGAGTGATTTGTTCGATGTCGACCTGACCCAGTCGTGCCTTGACGGAGCAGATCTGAGGAAAGCCGACCTGTGCGGTGCGGATTTGAGTGGAGCTTCCGTGAAAGGGGCGATTCTCGATGGGGTCAAGTACGACGCCAAGACGAGGTGGCCCACGCCCAGCTTCGGACTCCCGCCGGGCGCGCAGGAGATCACGCCACCTCGTAGTCACGTGACGGACGCTTCATCTTCGGCAAGTTCTGGTGCTACGGGGTCATAGCCGAGGATCAAGGCAACATCCCCAACAACGGATTTTGTGCGGTGTACTGCACCCGTTGAAAGCCTGTGTGCTGTGAGCTGGGGTGATGGCATGTCCCGGTGTGCCCTGCGTGTCAGCATGAGCTGAGTCCACTGGTTCACAGCAACCCCGCCTGCAGGGCGAGATACGGATCAACCCAACGATGACGATGTCCACCCAACGATGACGATGTCCACCCCTACAGCGGTCGAGGACAATGACCGCATGGCCTCCACTCACCCCCGCGCCGACGGACCCCGCCGGCGCGTGTTCAGCCCCGCCGACAAGCTCTCCCACCTGGCCGCGTACGAACAGGCCTGCGAGACGAACGAGGGCGGGGCATACCTACGCCGTGAAGGCCTGTACTCGTCGCTGATCAGCGAGTGGCGCAAACAACGCGACGCCGGGGTCCTCGACGGCAAGCAGCCCGGCGCGAAGATCGGCAAGCTCACCGCCGAGCAGGCCGAGATCGCCCGCCTCAAGCAAGAGCTCGCCCGGGCGAACAAGCGGTTGACCACCACCGAGGCCGCCTTGGACATCATGGGAAAAGCGCACGCTCTCTTGGACTCTCTCTCCGAGAGAGCGGATTTCGGCGACAAGCCCAACAAGCGCTGACCGTAGCGTGGACCGAACTGACCGAAGCCGGGGTGTCGACGAGGACGGCCAGCACGCTGACCGGTGTGGTCCGCTCGACCGCGGTCCGGCGGCGCACCGCAGCCACCACACCGACCCCGCCGGTGATGTCGGCTCCGCCGGTCGAGCCGGCGAACAAGCTCACGCCGATCGAACGCCGCCGCATCCTCGAGGTGCTCGATAGTGATCGGTTTGTCGATCAGGCGCCGCTCGAGGTGTATGCGCAGCTGCTCGACGAGGGCATCTACCTGTGCTCGGTGTCCACGATGTACCGGGTGTTGCGGGAGAACGCGCAGGTCAGCGAGCGTCGCCGGCTTGCGCGGCATCCGGCGAGGACCTGCCCGGAGTTGGTCGCGACCGCGCCGCGGCAGGTGTACTCGTGGGACATCACGAAGCTTGCCGGGCCGGAGAAGGGCCGCTACTTCGATGCGTACGTGATGATCGACATCTACTCGCGGTACATCGTCGGAGTCCATGTTCACGCGCACGAATCGGGTGTGCTGGCGCGGGAGTTGATGGAGCAGATCTTTGCCGTACACGGCATTCCGCAGGTCGTGCACGCTGACCGTGGTACGTCGATGACCAGCAAGTCCGTCGCCACGTTGCTGGCCGATCTCGAGGTCACCCGTTCGCATTCGCGGCCGCGGGTTTCGAACGACAATCCGTATTCCGAATCGGTGTTCAAGACCCTCAAGTACGGGCCAGGGTTTCCTGATCGGTTCGGATCACTCAGTCAGGCAAGGGAATTCATGATCAGCTTCACCGAATGGTACAACCACGAACATCGCCACACCGGAATCGGGTTGCACACGCCCGCCGATGTCCACTTCGGTCTGGCCGCCGGCAAGGCCGCCGAACGCCGGCAGGTACTCGATGCCGCCCGTGCCCGGCATCCGCACCGCTTCGGCACCACCACCGCGCCGAAGATCCTCGACCTGTCCGACACCGTCTATATCAACCGGCCAGCCGACGATCCCGAGACCACAGTGGAGGACGACACGATAGCCGCCTGACACCCACTGGACTCAAACCGCTTGACACATTCCGAACGGCTGGACCGGCGACGCGGATCATTCGCTGCTCAGTTATCGATGTCCAGGTCCGTGGTTACTGCAACCGAAGCAACCCACTTCCCTTCGGCCTCGACAATTGAATGCGAGATCGAGATCACTACCGCCCCCTCACTCACGCACACTTCATTTGCGAAGGTGGCTGCTTGGTTGGACAACTCGCGGTGTAGCTCAGTAAGGGTGCTGTACGGACCAAGTTCGAGGGTGTAGACCTCATACGCGTGGTTCGTGCTCATTGCCTGAATGATACGGCTTGTGCATACACGGACATGCCGTGAAGTGTCAGTGTCGATTGATTTCGCCATTACGCCTCTGCCGCCGCGCCGAACTATCTACTTACCCGGCCGGGTGGTAGATGTACTGGATTCTTCATCTACCACCCGGCTGAGATCACTCATTGAGTGAGGACCTGGAGTCCCCACGATGTGGTTGGCGCGTCCGCAATTTCTAGGTCTTGCTGATCGGGGTCTACCCAGTTCACTGCAACAACCACATACGGAAAGTCATCGGCGTCGACACGTATGCGCACTCCTCCTTCGCCTTTGGCATACGTGCAACTGTGTTCCGAGTGGGCCATCGGAACTTGTCAAGGTGATTGAGTCCAACGGGAGTTACGCGACTGCTTGATCAGCAGCAGGTCCGCCCGAGTCGT
>NZ_JABAFB010000025.1:0-5116 GCF_012843405.1 Rhodococcus sp. BL-253-APC-6A1W | reverse complement strand
GACCGACCACCTGCAGCGGCTCGACCGCTGACCCAAATCGGCAATCAGGGGTTGATCCGACCCTGAGGGCCGGATAAGCTCCTGCGGATTGTTCGACCAGATCTGCCGCCAGATCTGCTTCGGGAACGCGGTGAACGCCAGCAGGTCCGCTCGCGCTGCGTCGAGATGCTCCGCGACCTTGGGTAGTTTCGATTCGAGAGCGTCGATCACCCGGTCGTATTGCGCGTGAACCGAATCAGCGTCGGGTTGGTCGTAGACCGAATGCAGCAACGTCTTCACCCACGGCCACGAGGCCTTCGGGGTCACCGCCATCAGATTGGTCGAGTAATGCGTCCGGCATCGCTGCCAGGACGCGCCGGGCAGGGTCGCGCCGACCGCCCCGACCAGGCCTGCATGGGCATCGGAGGTCACCAACTGCACCCCGGACAGGCCTCGGGCGACCAGTCCGCGGAAAAAGCTCAGCCAGCCGGCGCCGTCCTCGGCGGAGGTGACCTCGACGCCCAGGATTTCGCGGTAACCGTCGGCATTGACCCCGACCGTCACCAAGGTGTGGACGTTGACCACCCGCCCGTTCTCCCGGACCTTGAGCACCAGTGCATCGGCGGCGACGAACGTGTAGGGACCGGCGTCGAGTGGCCGGTTGCGGAAGGCCTCGACCTGCTCGTCCAACTCTTTCGCCATGACGCTGACCTGCGACTTCGACAACGAAGTGATGCCGAGAGTGTCGACGAGTTTCTCCATCCGTCGGGTGGACACCCCGAGCAGATAGCAGGTCGCCACCACGGTGGTCAGCGCTCGTTCGGCCCGTTTGCGCCGCTGCAACAGCCAGTCCGGGAAGTACGAACCCTGTCGCAACTTGGGGATCGCCACATCGAGGGTGCCGACCCGGGTGTCGAAGTCGCGATGCCGGTAGCCGTTGCGGACGTTGACGCGTTCGTCGGAACGTTGCCCGTAGTCGGCTCCGCACAACACGTCGGCTTCGGCACCCATCAGGGCGTCGATGAACATCGACAGCAACTCGCGCAGCAGGTCGGGGCTGGCGCCGGTGAGTCGGTCTTCGACAAGCCGGCGTAGGTCGATATCGTGGGCGGTGGTCATCGCGTGGTCCTGTCTCGAGTGACTTTGGTCGGTCTCTTCGAGAATCACGCGGTGGCCGTCTTTCGTTCGGTTACGACACGCCCGCAGGGTCATTCAGCTGCGGCTCGTACACCATCTTCATGGACGCAACCAAATTCTGCGAGGAAGTCACGAGAGAACGTCATTGCCCGAAATTAGTGGATCGAGCGACGGCGCACCGGACTTTGTTCCATCCTGTGGAGAACCGGACGCGTTCCTCGTCGCACCGCCCGGCCTGACTCCCCGTGCAAACTTTGAATCTGACGCTCGTGCGTCGTCCTGGCAACCGCCCCACGCGCTTCTGAAGGCGCTGCATTCGTCAGTAGCCCAAAGCTTGTCGGACAATGATGGCCTGGTGGACATCGGGGGCGGTAGGGGTTCCGTTGAGCTGGACGTATCGGCCACCGTCTCCCGGGATGATCTCGATTGCGTTGGCGCGGAGTGTCGTTTCGTCTAGGGGGACCTTGTCCTTGACGTAGGTGATCCAGCCGGCGCAGATCTGTCCGGGTTTGCAGCCGATCGACCGACGGTGCTTTTTGGTGCTGACAAACAGGTAATCAGGTTCCCATGCCTGGACGAGGATGCGGAAATGGTCGGCGACAAGCTCGGGGGTGATGCCACCGGACGGATTAACCTCGGGATCGTCCAGGGAGAAGTGGACGTGGTTCTTCAACCCTGTCCCGTCGAATCCCACACGTACCGAGTACTTGCGGTAGCTGCCCTCGCACATCCGGATCAAGTCGGGTGTGTACCCGGTCTTCACCATGGCCAGACCATCATCACCCCGGAGGATCGAGTCGGCCACTACCTCTTCGATACCGTCGATGTCACCCGGGAGATGCACGAAAGTGCCGTCGTCTTTGACCCCGTTGAGAAGCCAAGGAGAGTAGAGCCGGGACAGGTCGGGCATCTCCTGCAGCGAGCGCTGCAAGCGACCTGCGCCGTCGTGAGGCGACTCGACCCGTCCGCCCCAGCCACCAATGAAATCCAGTACCACCGTGTTCCTCCCTCTACCTGCGGTTGCCTGCTACTCCGGCGGGACGTACTTGACCGTAATGTTCTCGTATCCGGCTTCTTCGATCATGTCCTCGATGGCTTCAGCTACTCGCTCCTCGGCGACGCGCCACTCGATCTCGGCCCCGGTGGCTTCGGCAGCTTCGGATTGCCGTCGAAGCTGGTCGGGAAGAGATTTGGCTGCGCCCATGTTGGGCTTGAACTGGCCATCGTCGCCGACCATCCATTCGTAGCCGGGCCCCTTGGCTTCGATGAGCCTACCGCTCTCTCCGGCATCCGGGTCCCACCCGTCGAACAGGACGTTGCCCGAGCCGTCCGCTTTAGGGATGGCATATTCAACTCCGGCAGGGCTGCCGGTGACTTGTTCCTCGTAGGCACCGGCACGTTCGGAGGTGCCGCCACGGTTGGGGTACTCCCACTGTCCCGGACCATCATTGGTCAGGGTCGACGGCATGATATCGAGCACCTGCTGCAGGTCGATGCTCGGAAAGTGTTCAGAGACCCAGAGGAGGATCGCGCCTGCCGAGATCGCACCGGCGGCGAAGGCTGCCATGAGCGCCAGATCGACAGCACCGAGCGCGATGATCGGCACGAAGCCGTGAATTCCTGAGTTGGAGCCGAAGGTCAGGGCTGACGCTGCGTCTGCAATGGATTGGGCGGCACGGGAGTCGGCCTCCTGGACAGCTGCAGCTTTGAAGCGTAGATAACCGGCCCATTCGAAGACCTTGGCCTCGGACTCGTCGGTCGGCGGCCCGATGATCGTGACAGTCCAGTCGTCTGCGACGCGGCATCCGTCGGCCTCTGCGTCGGCGACCGCCGAAAGCAACGCTCTGCGGGCGTAGTGCAACTCCGAAAGCCCGCTCTCGACGGTGCCGGCGACTTCGACTAGCCCTATGGACAGCTTCCGGCTACGGGTGCATACGTCAGCGATCCGGTCGTCTGCTGCTTGGTTAGCAGTTCCTATCCAGCCCTCGCCCGAAACGGCGGCGCGCTGTCTGTCAACGGACCGGGTGTGCGAAGCGAGTTGTTCAGCTTCGTTGCCCAGAGTGCGGACGATCGTGTCAGAAGCAGTCAGTGCATCCCATTGTTCGATCGTTGATCTACTGGGGAGCCCTCGGGATTCCTGCACGATCACTCGGGCACCTCGACTGCCGAGAACTGTTGGGCGGTCTCGTCGTCAGTGTTCCGATAGCTCTCGGCAGTGTTCTCGGTCAGCGCGCTGAGCGTGGTGAACTCGTCATGACATGCACTGAGAGCAGCGTCGGCCAGACCACCGAGCACAGCGAGCACGGAGGACGTGGCCGAAGGTGAAATCAGACCGGAGACGCCGGAGATCGCCTTGTCGCAAACTCCGGATTCTCGGGTGTTCTCGCCGGGATTCAGTGTGTTCGCAAGCTCGTGGATCCGCTCGGTATCGGCATACAGCATCGCGATGGCCCCCCTCCATCGCGGAACAACGTAGCACGGTGCATGCGCGGCCTAAGCGTTGGAGGCACCGGCTACGCGTTGTTGTCATGTCCGCTTGGAAACTACATTTGACATGGCTGCCCGGATCACGTTGGGCTAGTCGACGTTGAACGGTACTGAGGGAGTACATTCGTCAGAGCGGTTCCAGACTCGCGGCGTAGTCTTTGAGCGACTGGAATGAAATCAAATCTGGGTCGCTGCCGATTTTACTCTCGGGCACTCTTAAGTCGTTGCTCGACTTATTGATAGTTGAAATATTCTCGTCGCAGAACCAATTATGATATCTAGCCAGCCAGACGTACTTCGACCGAACATGTTCATCTGCTTGTTGCAGATTCTCGACGATAAGGTTGCGGTGTTCAAGCAAGACATTCCGGTGTCCATAGTCTGTATCGGGTGCAGTATCCAGCTCCCCGAGGGCTGCGGCGAGGTAGTGAACAAAGACGGATCTGCCAGGGTTCTTGGTGTGTGTAAAAGTGGTATGGGCGAATAATTGGTCATAAGATGAATAGTTCGTCTCCCCGTAGCTGAAGCTGTCGATGCCCCGGATGCCGACTATCTGGTCTGGGGCTGCAATAAGCGGCATCTGGACAGTTGAGCATTCGCGTCCCGCCGCCTCCACTAGGGCAGGTCCCGCGATGAGGCCGGGCTCTGGGGTGCGGTGTTGGCTGCGGCCCTCTGGCTGAAACATCGTGTGCACGGAATGGATAGCTGTGACGTCACCATTCGGGGAGTTTGGTGGCCCAAGGGTGGCCTGAAGGTAAGCTGACTCGAGGGTCTTGTGCAAGTTGTCTGTAGTGAGTCGGCAGTAGTACAGGGACGTTCTCTGAGGGAGTTCCGAGAAGGTCCCATCGGTCCTCATAGCCCGCAAATGTCCACAGGCCGGTGCGCGCTTGGACGATCGTTGTTCGTCGGGACCCTTGGGGAACTGAGGGATCAGTCATCCAGTCGGTGTATGAGATATGGAACCCTACAGCGACATGATCACGTGGAACCACCAACCCACGGGGGGAGTCCCACGGGCATGATGGCAGCACTACCAGGACATACCACTCGCCGCTTGTCCGTGCGGCTTCGGTTCCCTTCCCTCCGAAGATCCAATTCGGTCTGGGGCCCCAACTCGACGTCTTGACCTGGACCGAGACCTGTCGGCCTGAGTCGACATTGATTGCGAGCAGATCGGTTCGAGCGAGGCCGTCTCGGGTAAGTGACGCGGCCCAACCCAGTCCGGCGAGAACTGAACATACCCAGTGCTCGCCGGCCGACTTGGTCATCTTCGTATCGGTCCTCATGGCAGCATTGTGCGCCTAGGCTCCGACATAGTGTGCGCGCGGGAATTCGCGTTCCAGCATTCTTGAAGTCGTTGGGTCTCGATCGGAGGTCCCCGTGATCGCGCTACGATCGCGTGTTCGGCATGTGTTTGTGCGGACCGAAGAAGCCGAGGGACTGCCCCCACTTCAGTTGACTCGTGGGGTTGAGCGGTTCAGGCCGCGTATGCGACTTGGTTGATTGTCTCAAA
>NZ_JABAFB010000024.1:0-5696 GCF_012843405.1 Rhodococcus sp. BL-253-APC-6A1W | reverse complement strand
CACGAGTCGATCAGCCAGGCTGCGGTGGTGGTGTCGGCCTCTGATCTCGGGGATCAGCTGGTGGGTTATGTGGTGCCCGTCGCGGGGGCCACGGTGGATCGTGACGAGTTGGCCGAGTTCGTCTCGGGGCTGTTGCCGGCGTACATGGTGCCGTCGGTGTTTGTGGTGCTCGACGAGTTCCCGTTGGGTTCGTCGGGCAAGCTGGACCGTAAGGCGTTGCCTTCCCCTGTCTTCGGAGATCGCGAATCCCGCGATCCCGCAACCGAATCCGAGATCGCGATCGCGAAGGTATGGGGCGAGGTCCTCGGAATCGATCGAGTCGGTGCGGAGGATTCGTTCTTCGCGCTCGGTGGCAACTCTCTGGTCGCTACCCGGGTGATCGCCCGAGTCAACGAGGCCCTCGGTTCTTCACTGGCGATCCGTGAATTGTTCGAGGAGCCCACCGTCGCCGGCCTCGCAGCGCGTATCGACGCGGGTCCCGTCGCATCCGGGAGGCCGGAACTCGTGGCGAGAACCCGCCCCGAACGGATTCCGCTGTCCCTTCCTCAGCAGCGAATATGGGTGCTGAACCAGCTCGACCCCACGTCCGGCTCCTACAACATCCCGCTCGGCATCCGGTTGCGTGGCGAACTCGAGGTCGCGGGCCTGGGTGCGGCGGTGCGTGATGTCGTCGAACGTCACGAGGCACTGCGCACCGTGTACCCGCACGACGAACACGGCCCTCGGCAGCAGATCGTTCCGGCCACCACGGTGGAGGACCTGACGGTGGTGACCGCAGCCTCGGAGCAAGAGGCATTCGAGACCGTGGCGGAGGTCGCCGGGCGCGGATTCGACGTCACCACCGAGGTGCCTGTTCGAGGTCTTCTCGTAACGCTCGGTCCGGACGACCACGTGCTCGTGCTTGTCGTGCACCATATTTCGGCAGACGGTGCGTCGCTGCCTGCGCTGGCCCGCGACCTCATGGGCGCATACATCGCCAGGGCGGCAGGAACGGCCCCGGCCTTGCCTCCGCTCGAGGTGCAGTACGCCGACTTCGCGCTCTGGCAACAGGAGGTACTGGGCGACGCCGACGATCCCGACTCGCCCGCCGGGGTTCAACTGGCCTACTGGCGTGAGAGGCTCGCGGGCATACCGGATCTGCTCGACCTGCCCACCGATCGTCCGCGTCCCGCCCAGGCGAGCGGCCGGGGTGCAACCACGACGATCGAGGTGTCGGCGCAGACCCATGCCCGTCTCGACTCACTCGCCGGGTCGCGCCGGGCATCCCTGTTCATGGTGGTGCACGCCGCTCTCGCCGTCCTCCTCTCCCGGCTGAGCAACTCCCGCGATGTGGTCGTCGGTACCGCGGTGGCGGGCCGTGGCGCCCGAGCACTGGACGACGTGGTCGGCATGTTCGTCAACACGCTCGCGCTGCGCACGGACGTCGATCCGGCCACGGCCTTCGAGTCGCTGCTCGACGCAGTGCGATCCGGTGACCTCGAAGCGTTCACGCACGCGGACATTCCGTTCGAGCGTGTCGTCGACGAATTAGGGATCGCTCGGTCGTCCGCTCGTCATCCCGCGTTCCAGACCGTCCTGTCGTTCCAGAACCTCGAGCAGGCACGGATGGAACTGCCCGGGCTGACGGTCGACACGATCGGCACAGGGGAACTCGCGGCCAAGTTCGACCTGCAGGTCACCGTCGAACCTCACGACACCCCGGAGGGAACGCCGGCAGGCATGTCGGTAGCACTGACCTACGCGACCGATCTGTTCGACGAGGGCACCGTGGATGCGTTCGCCCGTCGTTTCGTGGCTCTCTTGGACAAGGTGGCTGCGGATCCCGCGGCGATCGTCGGAGACATCGAACTCCGCACGGAGGACGAGATCACAGCGGTGACAGGCAGCGCTCCGCGTCAGGACACCACGACGGTGCAGGACGCCGACGTCACCATCGCGCAGGAGTTGCGCGTCGCCGTCGAGTCCGATCCCGATGCGCCGGCAGTGGTGGTGGGCGACGTCGAGTCGACCTACGGCGAGGTCGAACAACGCTCGTCGCAGTGGGCTCGCTACCTGATCGCCCTCGGAGCCGGCCCGGGGGAGACGGTCTGCGTCGATCTGCCTGTAGGCATCGACTTGGTGATCGCTGCGTGGGCAGTGGTCAAGTCGGGTGCGGCACTGGCAGTCGGGTCGTCGGAGGCTGCCCGCTGGGTACTGACGACCACCGACCGCGACGTTCACGGCTCCGGCCGACGACTGGCTATGGACGCACCGGACCTGGTCTCGGAGGTGTCCGGCCTCTCGGCGCGGACGATTGCCTACACCGAGCGGACCGCCGTACCGAGTCTCGGGGATGCGGGGATCCGCTTCCCGGACACCGCGCTCTCCCAGGGAAGGGCGGTCGCGCTCCTCCGCAACGGTATCGTCGGCAAGGAGTTGACCTACGACGCAAGGATTCTCGTTGCCGGTCCGGACGCGAATCGGTGGGTGCTCCATGCCGTACTTGCTGCCGCCCTCGCGGGTGCCGTAGTGGTGATGGCGGACAACGCGTCCGATGTCGCCCATCTCGCGGAGGAAGAGTGGGTGACCCACGCGTTCGTGCCCCGCGATGCGGTGGATGCCCTGGCAACGTGCGCCGACCTCGAGACGGTGTTCGTGACCGACGGCGAAGACGTGAGCGCGCCGTCCGATGCGGCGTGGGTTCTCAGCCCGTCCAGAGATCCCTGGGCCACGGGTCGGTGAGGGACGCCATGGGAGCCGGGGCCGGCGGTCACTCGGGAGGACATGATTTGCACCCTGAACAGGAAGAACGCCAAACTTCCTTGTGTTGCGGGGGCTCTCGCGAGGTCATCCCAACGGGTGCGACCCACCAGTAGCCGTAACATGACCCCCGGCCCACGATGCTCTATTGGGCAGCTGACGACTGTCCGGTAACCAACGGGCGGCGACGGCCGAAACGGAGATATGAGGGAAGCGAGACCAGTGGTGAGTGAAGCCTCGCGCAAGGCCGGCATGCAGCAAGGGGACGGCGTCGCACGGGAAAACGTCGGCGAACCCGAGAGTGGACGGCCGCCAGTGTCCGAACGTGGACGGGAGCGTCGACGTCCCGCACGTCGGCGGGGTTCGCGCGCGATACTTCTGCCGCAGTTGCTTGGGACCGCGGTGGAACGTAACCCTTCTGCTCCCGCGGTGATGTTCGAGGATCGCTCGTGGACGTACGCGGAAATCGACGCCGACTCTTCGCGCCTCGCGCGAGCGTTGATCGACCGTGGACTCGGCCCCGAAGACATTGTCGCAATCTCGCTGGCCCGGTCGTTCGAGTCCGTGCTGGCCATCTGGGCGGTGGCGAAGACCGGTGCGGCCTTCGTTCCGGTAGATCCGAACTACCCTCCCGATCGCGTCGCGTACATGCTCGCGGATTCGGGTGCGGCGATCGGGCTTACGCTCGCGGCGACGGTGTCGTCGCTGCCGGACACCGTGGAGTGGCTCGCGCTCGACGACCCGCAATCGAGGGCCGAAGTGGAAGCGCTGTCGCCCGCTCCGGTGTCCTTCGACGAGCGCGTGAGTGTCCTGCGACCCGAGAACCCGGCGTACGTCATCTACACCTCGGGGTCCACGGGCCGCCCGAAGGGCGTTCCGGTGACGCACAGCGGTCTGTCCGACCTGGTACAAGAGATGGTGGACCGCTTCGGGGCCACTGCATCCTCCCGCACCCTTCACGTCGCCTCGCCCAGCTTCGACGCGTCGGTGCTCGAATGGCTGATGGCGATTTCCGTGAGTGCTGCCATGGTCGTCGCCCCGCCCGATGCGTTCGCCGGCGCCGAACTGACCGAGCTTCTTCGTCGTCACCGGGTGACCCACGCGCTGATTACGCCCGCGGTGTTGGCGTCGCTCGATTCCGAGGGACTCGACGGACTCGAAATGGTGGTGTCGGGCGGCGAGGCGTGCCCGCCGGATGTGGTGGAGCGGTGGGCACCGGGACGGCGGTTCCTCAACGCCTACGGGCCGACCGAAGCGACGATCATGACGCATTGCAGCGGTGCTCTCGAGCCGGGGAGGCCGGTGACCATCGGTACACCGGTGCGAAATCTGGGTGCGTACGTACTCGACAGCCGCCTGAATCCGGTCGCGCCCGGCGTTGCGGGTGAGCTGTATGTGTCGGGTCCCGCTCTTGCTCGTGGTTATCGGGGCAGACCGGGTCTGACAGCCGAACGTTTCGTTGCGGGTCCCGACGGAACGAGGCTCTACCGCACCGGTGATCTCGTCCGTGCGCCGCGTAGTGGCGACGACGAACTGATCTACCTGGGGCGCAACGATTTCCAAATCAAAATCCGCGGCCTTCGGGTCGAACTCGGTGAAATCGATGCCGCGCTTGCGACCTCCGATGGAGTCGATTTCGCGATCACTGTGGGCCGCGAGACGCCGGCGGGTGAGATGCGACTGGTGTCGTATGTGCATTCCGCGGGAGGTGTCGAGATCGATGCCGGAGAGATATCCGCAACGGTGTCGGAAATGCTTCCGGCGCACATGGTTCCGTCGGCGATCGTCGTGTTGGATGATGTGCCGTTGACGCCGTCGGGCAAAATCGATCGTGCGGCGTTGCCTGAGCCGGAGTCGGTTTCGGTGCAGTTTCGTCCACCCGCAACTGCGCTCGAGGTTGCCGTGGCGGAAGAGTTCGGCGCACTCCTCGGTGTCGAGTGCATCGGGCTCGATGACGACTTGTTCGCACTGGGTGGCAATTCACTCGTGGCGACCCGACTCGCCGCGCGCCTCGGTGAACGCCTCGGCACCCGCGTACCCGCGCGCCTGCTGTTCGAGCACTCCACGGTGGGAGAACTCGCGGCCCTGATCGAACCCCTCGCGGTAGGGAACGAGACCCCTCTCGTCGCGCAAACCCGTCCCGAGCTGGTGCCGTTGTCGCTGGCGCAGCAACGGATGTGGTTCCTCAACCGGTTGAATCCGGGGTCGGCGGCGAACAACATCCCGGTGGCGATCAGATTGTCGGGCTCGCTGGATGTCGACGCTTTGCAGGCGGCGGTGTCGGATGTGGTCGCGCGGCACGAGTCGTTGCGGACGGTGTATCCGGAGGTCGACGGGGTCGGTTTCCAGAAGGTGCTCGGTGCCGGCGATGCGGTCGTGGAGGTACGGGTCGAGGACGTGAGTGCCGACGATGCACCGGGGCGGGTCGTTGAGGCTGTGACTACCGGTTTCGATGTGACGCTCCAGGTTCCGGTGCGGGTGCGGTTGTTGCGGGTCGCGCCGCAGGAGCATCTGCTGGTGGTAGTGATTCATCATATTTCCGGTGACGGGTTCTCGATGGGGCCGTTGACCCGGGATGTGGTCACTGCGTATGCGGCGCGGGCCGCGGGCGCGGCCCCAGGGTGGTCGGCGCTCGAGGTGCAGTACGCGGATTACTCGTTGTGGCAGCGTGAGGTACTCGGCGACGAGTCGGACCCGGAGTCGTTGGCAGCCAAGCAGATCGCGTTCTGGAAACAGTCTTTGGACGGCCTTCCCGATCAGCTGGACCTTCCGACCGACCGGCCACGGCCGGCGGAACAGTCCTTTGCCGGCGACGACGTCGAGTTCGACATCGACGCTGATTTGCATCGTAAGCTGGTTGAGCTCGCGCGAGCGCGGAACTCGACGTTGTTCATGGCGGTGCATGCGGCTTTCGCTGTGTTGCTCGCGCGTTTGTCGGGCACCGAGGACATCACGGT
>NZ_JABAFB010000023.1:0-8114 GCF_012843405.1 Rhodococcus sp. BL-253-APC-6A1W | reverse complement strand
ATCACCTGGAACAGCGGATGACGCGCCTGCGAACGCGCCGGATCGAGCACCTCCACCAACCGCTCGAACGGCACATCGGCATGGGCGAACGCATCGAGATCCGCCCGGCGGACCTCATCGAGGAACTCCCCGAACGACACCCCACCATCAACCGACGTCCGCAACACCAACGTATTGACGAACATACCCACCAGATCATCGAGCGCAGCCTCACCACGACCCGCAATCGGGGTGCCGATCGCAACATCGGAACTCGCACCCAACCGCGACAGCATCACCGCCAGAGCGGCATGCACGACCATGAATTCGGTTGCGCCACTGCGTCGGGCAAGATCGGTGATGCTCGCACGAACACGACCATCGATCACGAACCCATGCGAGGCGCCCCGGTAACTCGACACCACCGGACGAGGCCGATCCCCCGGCAACGTCGACTCCTCCGGCAGATCCGCCAAAGCACTGCGCCAGAACTCGGTTTGCCGCGCAAGCAGCGACTCCGGATCCGACTCGTCACCGAGAACCTCACGCTGCCACAACGTGTAATCCGCATACTGGACTTCCAAAACCGACCACCCCGGGACCGCGCCCGCAGCCCGCGCCGCATACGCCGTGACCACATCCCGGGTCAACGGCCCCATCGAGAACCCGTCGCCGGAAATATGATGAACCACCACAACCAGAATGTGCTCGTCCGGCGCGACCCGCAACAACCGCACCCGGATCGGAACCTGCTGCGTCACATCGAAACCGGTAGTCACAACCTCCGCGACACGTGCCGGGACCTCCTCGGCCGCAACAGTTTCCGGACGAACCTCGACCACGGCCTCCAATGGGGACAGGATCTCCTGGAAGCCGACCCCATCGACCTCCGGATACACCGTCCGCAACGACTCGTGCCGCGCCACCACATCCGACACCGCGGCCTGCAACGCGTCGACATCCAACGAGCCCGACAACCTGATCGCCACCGGAATATTGTTGACCGCCGACACCGGATCCAACCGGTTGAGGAACCACATCCGCTGCTGCGCCAACGACAACGGCACCCGGCCCGGACGTTCCCGCGCCGACAGCACCACACCCGGTCCCCCACCGGCCTCCGACACCCGCGCCGCCAGCTCCTCCACGGACGACGTCTCGAACACCACCGGCACCGCGACCCGATGCCCCACCCGCGCCGAGAGCCTCGCCACCAAGCGCGTCGCCGCCAAGGAATTACCGCCCAGATCCACAAACGAGTCATCCAGCCCGACCCGCTCGAGACCCAGCACCTGCGCCACCTCCGACGCCACCAACTCCTCCACCGGCGTCCGAGGCGCGCGATACTCCCGCACTTCGAACACCGGCTCCGGCAACGCTGCTCGATCCACCTTCCCCACGGCCGTCAACGGCACCGAATCGAGCACCACTACCAACGTGGGCACCATGAACCCCGGCAACATCTCGGCCGCAGCCGCACGCACCCGATCCCCCTCGAGCACCGCCGCCGGCTCCGGCACCACATACGACACCAACGCCGACTCACCCGATGGCAACGATGTCCCCACCGTCACCGCAAACCCCACACCGGGCAACGACGACAGCACCGCGTCGATCTCCCCCAGCTCGACCCGGAATCCCCGAATCTTCACCTGGAAATCGCTGCGCCCCACATACTCCAACACGCCGTCGGCACCACGGCGTACCAGATCTCCGGTCCGGTACATCCGCCCACCCGCACCGAACGGATCCGCGACGAACCGCGCCGCGGTCAGCCCGACCCGACCGTGGTAGCCCCGCGCCACCTGGGCCCCCGCCACGTACAACTCCCCCACCACGCCCTCGGGAACCGGCCGCAGACGCTCATCGAGCACGAAACAGCCCACCCCCGCGATCGCCGACCCGATCGTCACCGGCGCACCCGGCACCAACTCCCCCGAGCTCGCCAGGATCGTCGTCTCCGTAGGTCCGTACGCATTGAAGAACCGGCGGCCCTCGACCGCCCACCGCCGCACCAACTCCGGCGCGAACGACTCACCCGCAACCACCACCACACGCAACGAATCCATATCGGCCGGATCCATCGACCCCAAAGCGCCCGGCGTCATCAGCACATGCGACACCGCTTGCGTCACAATCACATCCGCCAGCTCGGCGCCACCACCGACACCTGCCGGCGCCACCACCACCGTCGCACCCGCCGAGAAAGCCACACCCAGCTCGAGCAACGACACATCGAAACTCGGCGAACACACATGCAACACCCGAGACGACGACTCCACCCCGAAATGCTCACGTTCAGCCGAAATCACGCCACCGACACCCGAATGCGATACCACCACGCCCTTCGGCCGTCCCGTCGAACCCGACGTGTAGATCATCCACGCCGCATCCGACGCCTCCAGCGAGCGCACCCGATCCGCATACGACACCGGCCGCGAGGACAACGCCTCCACCTGCGCGACCACCGACACATCGTCGACGGCAACCACAGGCACCGACCCCGCCACCGACGACACCGTCGGCACCGACGACCCCACCGACAGACACAGCACCGCGCCGGAGTCGGACACCATGAACTGCACGCGCTCAGCCGGATAACCCGGATCCACGGGCACGAAAGTCGCCCCCGACTTCGCCACCGCCCACAACACCACGACCGACAGCAGCGAACGCGGCACCGCAACCACCACCGCGTCGCCCGGTCCGACACCCCGACCGATCAGCCACCGCGCCCACCGCGACGACACCTCGTCCAGCTCGCGATACGACAACGATCCCTCGGCTGCGACCACCGCCACCGCGTCACCACGCGACTCCACCGCCGACACCAGCAACTGCGGCAACAGCACACCGCGCCGACCGTGCGCGCGGTTTCCTCGCGCCGGTCGCGGAGCACGTTCGGCACGTGGTGCCCGTTCGGGTCGCTGGCTATGTGCACCGGTACGGGCGCTTGCCGCGTCGCGGGACTCCGGACGTGCCGATCGAGATGCGTTCACCGGAGTGGCCTCGTTCGAACTGCCGTCGTGTCGTGACATGGAAAGCCCACACCCTTCGCTTCAGATAATTCAGTGGTCGCGCCCGTAATCGAACAAGCACTTCGCCGCCTCGAAACAGGCGACGCTAGTCGAAAGTAATCTTCCCGGTCCATCCCCGGAGCAAGCCCCGACGTTACCCGCAGTGCCTCCGGCAGTGCCGGATCCGGGCGACCGGTGGGGCCGAGGACGAATCGGCCCCACCGGAATCAGCCCAGGTCGGGAAGCTGGTACACGCGGTGCGCGGCACCCCACTCCTCCAGTGGTACCCCGGATACGTCGTCGAGCACGACGACGGCTGCGAGATCCTCGAGTGTCCCCGGTTCCAACGTGCCCAGCGACGCGCCCGGCAGATGGACGTGCGTCACCCACTGGCCGTACAGCACCCCGTCGAGGCCAGGACCCGATGTGGCGTCCGCGGGTACGACTACGACCACAGCACCTGTCGCGGTCACGACCAGGGGTTCGAGTGCCACGACCTCGATGTCGACACTGCCCACAACGGCGCTTCTGGACTCGTACGTCAGCCCGTACTTCTCACGCAGCGACCCGATACGGTCGATCAGTTCCTCGTTGGTGAACGTCTTCGATGCTGTGACGACTGCGGGGTCGTTCGCACCGACCTGCCTTATTCTGTCGCTGTACGTCACGGGATCCGACGGCAGAGCGGCCAGTTCGTCGCGCACATCCGGATCGTCGACGACGACCCGTTCACCACCGGGCGAGGAAACGCCGGTCACCGTGAGGGTCACCACAGATCCCTCCGGCTGGTGCGGCTTCTCTCCGCCGGGTTCGACCATGGCGAGGGCAGCGCCGGTCTTCACGACCGCCCATTGAGCGACCACCGACTCCACCGATCGAGGCATCGCGACCGCGACCACGTCGCCGGTGCCGATTCCGCGGCCTATGAGGAGCCTGGCGAGGCGCGACGAGCGCATGTCGAGTTCCCGATACGGGAGCTCGATGCCCTCGCCTCCCACCGACGGATCTGCCGGCACCGCCAGAGCGGACGCAGACGGATCCTCCTCGACCACCTCTGCAAGCACGGTGGCGAGTGTCCGCGCTCCGGTGTCGACGGCCACCGCGGAGGGCCCGGACTCGGCGACGAGACGGGCTCGTTCGTCCGCATCGACCAGGTCGATGTCGCCGACCGCCCGTTCCGGCTCGGTCACGAAAGAATCCAGCACGCGCACAAGCCGTTCCGCAATCTTTCCGATCTCCGGCTCGCCGAAGAACCTCTCGAGGTACTTGAACGTCAACTCGAGTTGTGTATCCGCAAAGGCCATCAGCGTGATCGGGTAGTGCGTCGCATCGTCGAGTCCCACATCGGTGATCGTCATACCGTCGAGGGATCCGGCCGCGTCGGTCAACGCTTCCCTGTCGATCGGATACGACTCGAACACCAGCAACGAATCGAATCCGATCGGGGTCCCGACCCGCTGCTCGATCTCCGACAGCCCGACGTAGTGGTGGTCCAGAAGGTCGGCCTGTTCCGACTGCACGCGGCGCAGCATCTCGGTTACGGGTTCATCCGGCTGGATCCGGACCCGCACGGGCAGTGTGTTGATGAACAGGCCCACCATCGTCTCCACACCCGGGAGGTCTGCGGGACGCCCCGAGACGGTCGCGCCGAACACGACGTCGGCATTACCCGTGATCCTGCCCAGCAGGACGCCCCACGCAGCCTGGACGACCGTGTTCACCGTGACGCCGCATTCGGTGGCGAGCGCGGTCAGCCGCGCTGTTCGGTCGGTGTCGACGAGGACCGACATCTTCGCCATCGTGTCGTTGTCCGTGTCCCGCTGGACCGGAGCGACAATCGTCGGTTCCGAGATACCGCCGATCGCCTCGGCCCACCTGTCCAGCGACGCGGCATGGTCCTGCTGCTCGAGCCACGCGAGGAAGTCCGAGTAGGAACGCGCGGGTGGCAGAGAGGCATGGTCGCCGCGCAGCACGTACAGAACCATGAGGTCCTGCATGAGCAACGGCATCGACCAGCCGTCGAGAAGGATGTGGTGGGCGGTGACCGCCAGGTGGTAGCGGTCCTCCTGCGACTTCACGAGCAGGAATCGGATGAGAGGCGCACGCTCCATGTCGAAACGCCGGGCCTTTTCCTGCGCCAGCAGCGCCGACACCCCGCTCCCACCGGCATCACCTGAGAGATCGCTCGCTTCGACGACCCGCCACGGCAACTCGACCTCGTCCAGAACGAGTTGCAGCGATCGGCCGGCCTCGTCGGTGACGAACACGGCCCGCAGATTCCTGTGCCTGTCGAGCAGGGCTTGTCCCGCGCCTCGCAGACGATCGGGGTCTACCTCACCGCCGAGTTCGAGGACCGCCTGCATCGTATAGACATCGGTGCGTTCGTCCGCCGTCATCGAAGCGTGGAAGAGCAAACCGGACTGCAACGGCGACAGCGACCACACGTCCGTGAGCGACGGGTAGCGCTGCTCCCAGATCTCGATGTCGCTCTGGTCGAGATCGACGAGAGGGAGATCCGACGGTGTCAGCCCACCGGCACCGGGCGAAGACCCGTACCGTGCAAGCGCATCGAGCGCTTCCAGCCAGTGCTGCGACAGTTCGTCGATATCGTCACGGTCGAACAACCCGGCTGGGAACGCGATCGTCGTATCGAGGCGCGTGCCATCGGAGCCGTCCGAGAACACAGCCTCGATATCGACGCTGACGTCGGCCGGAATCGCGGTGGACAGATGCACTTCCAGTTCGCCGAGGGCACCTGTCGGTGTCCAGACGGACTCGGTCGCGCCCTGCCCTGCGTCCGGGCGCGACCGCCGGTCCATGTAGCTGAAACGCACCTGCGGCGACCGCTCCACCGATGCCAGGCGATCCCGTGCCTCTGGATCGAGATGCCGCAACACGCCGAAGCCGGTCCCGCCGGCAGGAACGGCCCGCAACTGCTCCTTGACCGTCTTCATCGCCGCACCCATGGCCGGCCCACCCGCGAACGCCTCGTCGATATCCACACCGGCAAGTTCGACTCGCACCGGATACGCAGCGGTGAAGCAACCCACCGTTCGTTGCAGGTCGGCCCCGGCCACCGCGGTGTCCGCACGTCCGTCGGCCTCCAGCCGGACCAGCGCGGACGACGACTCCACACCACGATCGCGGCGCCAGCGCACCAATGCCAAACCGAGGGCCGTCATCAGGCCGTCGGTGACCGCGCCATTGAACAGCGCCGGCACCGAGGTCAGCAGCGCATCGGTGTCGGCGGCGGGGACGGACACCTCCAGCCGTTGCACCGTCGACGTCGTATCGACGGCCGGATCGAACGGTCTCATCCCCATTTCGGGATCCGGTCCGTCCAATGCGCGCTCCCACCAGGACAACTCTGATCTGTGTTCGGGTGCGACCTCGAGAACGCCGTGCGCCCACCGCCGCAGTGACGTGCCGACGGCGGGAAGTCGCGGTTCCTGTCCCGCGGCGATCTGCTCCCATGCCAGACCGAGGTCGTGAAGGATGATGCGCCACGAACCGTCGTCGACCACCAGACGGTGTGCGACAAGGAGCAGGATTCCCTTTCGCTCGCCCGGGCCGAAATCGAGCCAGACGAGACGCAGCATCGACCCGGCGTACGGATCGAGGGCCGTGAGAGCGGAGTCGAGGTGTGGTCGTGCGATCTCGGCAATCCGGGCATCGTCGGTATCGGCCGAAACCTCGACCCTGGCGAGCAGTTGCGCCGGATCGACGGTGCCTGCGCTGCGCACGCGCAGCATCGGTTCACCGTCGGCGCCACCTTCGAGGGCCGAACGCAGTGCATCGTGGTGATCCACCACGACGCCGATCGCGCGCTCGAGTGCATTCCGGTCGATATCCGACGGGATCTCCACGGCGACGGTCTGTGCGGCGTGGTCGAAGCCACCCGGCCGGCTCAGCACTTCGCGCATACCCGGCGTGAGCGGAACCTCGCCGATTCCACCGCCCGGCAACTCGTCGAGCGACGCGGGCCCGGTGCTCTCTTCCCACGTGGCCACTTCGGCGAGTCCCGCAACCGAACGGCGGCCGAACACGTCTCGCGGCGTGAAGTGCACACCTCGGGCCTTTGCCCGTGACACCAATTGGATCGAGACGATGCTGTCCCCACCGAGCGCGAAGAAATCGTCGGTCGCGCCGATCTTGTCGACATCCAGAACTTCGGCGAACACGTCCGCGATGACCTGTTCGATCCTGGACCCGGGCGCCCGGAACGCTGTCGCCTCGAACACCGGATCCGGCAACGCCTTACGGTCGAGCTTGCCGTTGATGTTGAGGGGCAATGCGTCGAGCACCACAAAAGCCGACGGCACCATATAAGCCGGCACACTCCGACCCAGCGCGAATGCAACCTCCCCGGTATCGAGATCGACACCCGGCCGAGACACCAGATACGCAACCACACGAGTACCCACACGCTCGCTGCCACGAGCAACCACCGCCACATCACGAATGCCATCCATCCGCCGCAGCGCCGACTCGATCTCACCGAGCTCGATCCGGAAACCACGAACCTTCACCTGGAAATCCGTACGACCCAAATACTCGAGCTCACCGTCACTCGTCCACGACACCAAATCACCCGTGCGGTACAACCTCTCACCATCACCCCACGGCGACGCCACAAACCGCTCCGCCGTCAGATCAGGCCGCGCGAAATACCCACGAGCAAGCTGCGCACCCGCAAGATACAACTCACCCGGAACACCCACCGGCACCGGCTGCAAACGCGCATCGAGCACATACAACCGGGTATTCCACTGCGGCGACCCGATCGGCACAGACACCACATCGGACACCTCGACAGTGTGATCGGTCACCGACACCGCAGCCTCGGTCGGACCGTAAAGATTGTCCAACCGCGCATCATTGCCGGCAAGGAACCGCTGAGCCGTGGACGCAGGCAACGCCTCACCGATAGCGAGCACCCGGCGCAGAGAAGACGGCAGAACACCATCCGAGTCCGTCATCAACGCCGTCAGCATCGACGGCACCACATGCAAAGTCGTCACACCCTCCGACGCGACAAGACCGTTGAGATACGCCGGATCACGATGACCGTCCGGCGCCGCAACAACGACACGGCCACCGGATACAAGCGCCGACCAG
>NZ_JABAFB010000022.1:0-21071 GCF_012843405.1 Rhodococcus sp. BL-253-APC-6A1W | reverse complement strand
GTGACGAGTTGGCGGGGTTCGTCTCGGGGTTGTTGCCCGCGTATATGGTGCCGTCGGTCTTGATGGTGCTCGATGAGCTTCCGCTCAACAGCAGTGGGAAGCTCGATCGTAGGGCGTTGCCTTCCCCTGTCTTCGAGGCTCGGAAGTTCCGGGCGCCGCAGACACCCGTCGAACAGGTTGTGGCGTCGGTGTTTTCCGAGGTGCTCGGGGTCGAGCGGGTCGGTCTCGATGATGATTTCTTCGCTTTGGGTGGTAACTCGCTGATCGCGACCCAGGTGGTCGCGCGCCTGGGTGCGACGCTCGGTACTCGGGTGCCGGTGCGGGTGCTGTTCGAGGCGTCCACCGTCGGGGAACTGGCGGTGCGGGTGGAGCAGGTGTCCGGTGGGGGTGCCGGGGTTCCGTTGGTTGCGCGGGTGCGTCCGGCACAGATTCCGTTGTCGTTGGCGCAGCAGCGGATGTGGTTCCTCAACCGGTTCGATCCGGATTCCACCGCATACAACATTCCGCTCGCCCTGCGGATGACCGGTGCACTGGACATCAGAGCGCTGCGCGACGCGGTCGCGGATCTGGTCTGCCGGCACGAATCACTGCGCACCGTCTACCCGGAGACGGAGTCCGGTCCGGTTCAGCGCATCCTTTCGGCGGCGCAGGCGTCGGTGGACCTGACCCCGGAAGACGTCACGGCGACAGACCTCGAGACCCGGATGCGCGAGATCGTCTCGGCCGGATTCGACGTGACGACGAACGTGCCCGTGCGTATGCATCTGCTGCGCGTGACCGACGAGGACCATGTGCTGGTGACGGTCGTGCACCACATCAGTGGCGACGGGTCCTCGATGGTGCCGCTGGTGCGTGACGTGATGACGGCGTATTCCGCGCGCACCGCCGGCACCGAGCCGGCATGGGCGCCATTGGAAGTGCAGTACGCGGACTACGCGCTGTGGCAGCGCGAGGTGCTCGGCTCCGAAGACGACCCGGACTCGACCGCCGCGAAGCAGCTCGCCTATTGGCGTGAGTCCCTGGCCGACCTGCCCGACCAGCTGGATCTCCCGCTCGATCGACCGCGGCCGGCACAGCAGAACTTCCGCGGCGACCGTGTGGAGTTCCGCATCGGTGCCGACCTGCACGGTGAGCTACGCGACCTCGCTCGGGCGCAGAATGCCACGGTGTTCATGGCCGTGCATGCCGCGTTCGCGGCGCTGCTCGCCCGGCTGTCGGGTTCCGGTGACATCGCGGTCGGCACACCCATCGCGGGCCGTGACCAGCAGGCAACGGACGACCTTATCGGCATGTTCGTCAACACGCTCGTGCTGCGGCTGCAGGTGGACGGCGGCAACTCCTTCGGTGATCTGCTCGTCGCTGCCCGTGAAACGGATCTGCAGGCCTTCGCGCATGCTGATATACCGTTCGAACGACTGGTCGAGGTCCTCAATCCGGCGCGCTCGACCGCACGGCACCCGCTTTTCCAGGTCGGATTCTCGTTCCAGAACCAGCGCCGCTCGGAACTCGAGTTGCCCGGTCTCGACGTGACGCCGATCGACCTCGAAGGTGGTGTCGCACAGTTCGACATGCATCTGATCGTTACCGACCGTTACCGCGAGGACGGAGCGCCGGACGGGATCGACGCCGTCCTCACCTACGCGACGGATCTGTTCGAGCGGGAGACCGTGGAAGCGGTCGCAGACAGGCTCGTGCAGCTACTCGGTGCGTTCGTCGAGGATCCCGCTGCGCCGGTCGGCGACCACCTTCTGCTTCTCCCGTCCGAGCGCCACGTTCTCGCCGAACGGAACGAGACCACCCACGACACCGGCGCATCCGCCACCCTCGTCGACCTGTTCGACGAGCAGGTCGACACCCGGCGTGAAGCCGTGGCCCTCGACTACGAGGGCAGGCAGTGGACGTACGGCGAGTTCGACTCGTCGGTGAACCGGCTCGCCCGTCATCTGATCTCGCTCGGTGTGGGACCGGAAGATCGTGTCGCACTTGCAGTTCGGCGCTCGCCTGAACTGCTGGTCGGGATGTATGCGATCGCCAAGACCGGCGCCGCGTATGTGCCTGTCGACCCAGCGCAGCCTGCCGAGAGGAACGCGTACATCCTCGACACCGCTGCACCCGCGGCGATCGTCACGACGAGTGCGGACCCGGTCGGACACGGGCAGGTTCGGGTGGTCGAACTCGACCGCGTCGACCTCTCGGATGTCGCGGACACGCAGGTCACCGATGTCGAGCGGACCGCGCCGCTGCGCCCGCACCATACGGCCTACGTGATCTTCACCTCGGGTTCGACGGGCAGGCCGAAGGGTGTTGCCGTTCCGCACGCCGCGATCGTGAACCAGTTGCTGTGGAAGCGCAGCTTCTTCGGACTCGGCTCGGACGATGCCGTGCTCCTCAAGACGGTCGCCACCTTCGACCTGTCGGTGTGGGAGTTCTGGTCGGCGCTCACGTCCGGTGCGCGTCTGGTCGTGGCAACTGCGGACGGTCATCAGGACCCCGACTACCTGCTCGGACTGCTCCGTGACCGCAACGTCACCACGTTGCACACCGTTCCGTCCATGCTGTCGATGCTCATGACCGTGGCGGCGGGCCCGCTTTCCCCGTCGCTGCGTCGCGTCCTCGCGATCGGCGAGGCCCTGCCAGCTCCGGTGGCACAGCAATTCCGCCAGGCGAATTCGGCGGCGCTGTACAACCTGTACGGTCCCACCGAAGCTGCCGTCTCGGTCACCGTTCACGAGGTCGACGATGCCGACACGGTCATCGTCCCGATCGGTGTGCCCGAGTGGAACACCGCCGTCCACGTTCTCGACGGGCGGCTGCGTCCGGTCGCCCCGGGTGTGGCAGGCGAGTTGTACCTCGCGGGCGCCCAACTGGCGCGTGGCTACCACGACCGCCCGGACCTGACGGCCGACAGATTCGTCGCGGATCCGTTCGGCGGCGGACGCATGTACCGCACCGGTGACATCGTGCGATGGAACCGGGACGGCCGACTCGAGTACCTCGACCGCGCCGACTTCCAGGTGAAGATTCGCGGATACCGGATCGAACTCGGTGAGATCGAGGTCGCTCTGCGCGACCTCACGGATGTGCGCGACGTCGCTGTCGTGGTGCGCTCCGACGCCCGGACCGGCGACCGGCTGATCGCCTACGTCGTTCCGGCCGAGGGGCGATTCGACGAGAACGATGTCCGTTCCGCACTTGCCGAACGGCTTCCGTCGTACATGGTGCCGTCGGCGTTCGTGGAACTCGATGCGCTGCCTCTCAACACCAACGGCAAACTCGACCGGGCGGCACTGCCCGATCCCGGCGTCGAGGCAGGCGTGTTCCGCGCACCGACCAATCCGGTCGAGGAAGTCGTCGCGGATACAGTGGCCGAGTTGCTCGGTGTGGAGCGGGCTGGTCTCGACGACGACTTCTTCGCCCTCGGCGGCAATTCCCTGCTCGCGACACAACTCGCGGCACGTCTCGGCGCGGCGCTCGACACGAAGGTGGCCGTGCGCAAGGTGTTCGAGGCACCCACGGTGGGGGCCCTTGCCGCCCATATCCAGCCTTCCGTCGGGGCGGGGGCTCGCGCCCCCCTCGTCGCCGCACCGCGGCCCGAACGTATTCCGTTGTCGTTGGCGCAGCAGCGGATGTGGACCCTGAACCGGGTCGATCCCGACTCCGGTGTCTACAACATCCCGGTTGCCGTTCGCTTGACCGGTGAACTCGACACCGAGGCCCTCCAGAATGCGGTCTCCGACCTGTTCGCGAGGCACGAGGTACTCCGGACCGTTTACCCGGACACCGAGGACGGCCCCGTGCAGGTCGTCCTGCCGGTTGCAAAGGTCGTTCCGGCTCTGACCCCGATCGATGTGACGCCCGGCGAACTCGTCGACCGTCTCACCGAGATCCTCGGCGCCGGATTCGACGTCACCGGTTCGCTGCCTCCGGTGCGGATGGGGGTGTTCCGGATCTCGGCGAGCGAACATGTGCTGGCCGTGGTGGCGCACCACATCGCCGCGGACGGTTACTCGATGCGACCGCTCGTCCGCGACGTGATGCTCGGCTACACCGCCCGTGCCCAGGGCCAAGCCCCGGGCTGGGAGCCACTCGAGGTCCAGTACGCGGACTACACCCTCTGGCAGCAGTCCGTCCTCGGTTCCGAGGACGATCCGGACAGCGAACTGTCACGTCAACTCGATTACTGGGCAAGCGAACTCGCGGGCGCACCCGAAGTGCTCGAGCTCCCCACCGACCGTCCACGACCGGCCCGGCAGTCCACCGCGGGTGCATCGATCACCTTCGACGTCGGTGAGGAAATCGCCGTCCGAATCGAGAAGGTCGCGCGGGAACACCACGCCACCGTATTCATGGCGATGCACGCCGCCTTCGCGGTGCTGCTCTCCAGGCTGTCCGGCAGCGACGACATCACCGTGGGCACTCCGACGGCGGGTCGTGGTGAAGAAGCACTCGACGGTCTCGTCGGCATGTTCGTCAACACCATGGTGCTCCGTACCCGCGTCACCGGTTCGTCGACGTTTTCGGACCTGCTGGAACAGGCGAGGGACAAGGATCTCGCCGCGTTCGGCAACGCGGACGTGCCGTTCGAGCAGGTCGTGGAACGTCTCGGCGTGCGTCGGAGCAGTTCCTATACACCGCTGTTCCAGGCGATGCTGACGTTCCAGAACATCGAAACAGGGACGTTCGAACTGCCGGGTCTGGCAGTGACTCCGCTCGGGACGGGCGTCGACCAAGCGAAATTCGATCTGCAGTGCACGATCGTCGAACAGTTCTCGCCGAGTGGTGCGCTTCAGGATCTCGCGGTGACCTTCACCTACGCCACGGCGTTGTTCGACGCGGCAACGGTGGAAACGTTCGGTCGGCGCTTCGTCCGGATCCTCGATGCCGTCGCCACCGACCCTCGCACGGTGCTGCGGTCGATCGACATCCGTTCGAACGAGGAACGTGCGCGTGCCGCGCGGCCGCGGAAGGCGCGAACGGTGGCGGATCTTCCCGCACTCGTGACGGCAGCAGCCACGGTCGCACCCGACACGGTGGCCTTCGCGCACGGTGAACGCGAAGTCACATTCGGTGAGTTCGCGCGACGCCTGGACACGATGACGACGACCACAGGCGGTGCGCTGACCGCGGAAGCGCTCGTATCGGTGGTGCTCAACGGGTTGGTGCCGGGAATGCTGCCCGAACTGGGGGCGGACGGCCTCGCGCAACTCGTGCGTGAGGTGATCGCCTCGGCGGAAGGAGTGATCTCCGCGGATTAGTTCTGCGTCGGTCCGTTCGGGATAATCGAGGATCGGATGTCGTTCGACGCTCGGACAGTACCGTCGGGGTCGCGTGAGCGATACAGCGAGCGCAGGTTATTTCAGGAGGATGGGGTAGATGACGAGTGACGTGGCGGGCAATCCGGCGTTGGCAATCGGCGATCTCCCTCGGGTGCTCGCCGCCGTGGCGGACGCCGAACCCGACCGTGTGGCACTGGTCGACGGAGAGACCCGGCTCACCTACGGCAGCCTGCATCAGGAGATCTCCACCCTCGATGCGGCGATGGGTGGCGCGCTCGGGTTCGACGCGCTTCTCCCCGTCGTGCTGTCGAACCTCGCTCCCGGACTGCTCGGCGGCGCAGGCCTTCCCGCGGTCGTCGAGTCGCTTCTCTCCGACGCCCTGGTGGTGCTCGGAGACGACGCGGTCGCGCCGGCGGCAGTCGATCCGAACACTCTCGCCGCAAGGTTCGAGGCGCAGGTGTCGGCGACACCGGACGCGACGGCGCTCCGATTCGAGAACGACACCCTCACCTATCGCGAATTCGACGCGCGTGCAAACCGGCTCGCGCGGCACCTGATCGGCCTCGGTGTGGGCCCCGATGTGCGCGTCGGTCTCGCCGTCCGGCGGTCCTTCGAGTTGCTCGTTGGCATGTACGCGATCGTCAAGGCCGGGGGCGCTTACGTGCCGCTCGACCCCGATCACCCGGCCGATCGGCTCGCGTACGTCCTCGAGATCGCCGAACCGGCAGTGGTCGTCACGACCGCACGCGACGAGGTGGACCTGCCCGCATCGGTCCCCACGGTGGCCGTCGACACGATCGACCTGTCGGGCGTCTCCGACGAACCCGTCCGGCCCGAGGAGCGTACGGGCGCCCTGACCGCCGACCACCTGGCGTACGTCATCTTCACCTCCGGGTCCACCGGCCGGCCCAAGGGCGTGGCGGTCGAACACCGCGCAATCGTCGCGAACATCGCCTGGCGTCAGGCCGAGTACGGAATGCGCGCCGACGACGTGGTCGTGCAGAAGACCCCGTTCACGTTCGACGTCTCGGTGTGGGAGTTCTTCTGGCCGCTACAGGTGGGAGCGTGCCTGACCATCGCAGCGCCCGACGGCCACCGCGATCCGGGGTACCTCGCCCGCACCATGATCGATCACGGCGTGACCATCGCTCATTTCGTACCGTCGATGCTCGCGGTGTACCTCGAGGAGCCGGCCGCTGCCGCTGTGACCTCCCTGCGCTACGTCTTCGCGTCCGGTGAGGCGCTGCCCCGGCAGACCGTGGCGCGCTTCCACGAGGTGTCGTCGGCAAGCCTGCACAATCTGTACGGCCCCACCGAAGCCGCCGTCGACGTCACCTACTACGCCACCGCGCCCGGCGACACCGTCGTCCCCATCGGTGCGGCGGTACCCGACACCGGCCTCTACGTCCTCGACGAGGGTCTCCGCCCGGTTCCCGACGGAACCGAAGGCGAGTTGTACCTCGCCGGTATCCAGTTGGCCCGCGGCTACCTGCAACGACCCGATCTGACCTCCGACCGGTTCGTCGCAGATCCCTTCGGGGACCCCGGCGACCGCATGTACCGCACCGGCGACCTCGTGAAGACGAACGCGGACGGGCAACTCGAGTACATCGGCCGCACCGACTTCCAGGTGAAACTCCGCGGACTGCGCATCGAACTCGGAGAAATCGAATCGGCGCTGCTCGACCACCCGGCCGTGCGCCGATCCGTGGTGGTGGTGCACAACGACCCGACACTCGGCGACCACCTCGTCGCCTACCTCGTCACTGACGGCCGCGACATCGACCGCACCGAACTCGCGGACGCGGTGCGGAGGCGTCTGCCCGAGTACATGGTGCCGTCGCTGTACGTCGCACTCGACGCCTTCCCCCTGGGTGCGAGCGGAAAACTCGACCGGAAGTCGTTGCCGGAACCGGACTTCAGCTCACTCCAGCGGAAGTACCGGGCACCGTCCACACCGACCGAACACGCGGTGATGGCGGCCTTCGAACAGGTTCTCGGCGTCGAAGGACTCGGCGTGGACGACGACTTCTTCGATCTCGGCGGCAACTCCCTCAGTGCGACCCGTGTGGTGGCCCGACTCGGTGCCGACCACAACGTCCGTATCGACGTCCGCGGGTTCTTCGACGCGCCGACCGCCGCAGAACTTGCGGTGCTCGTCGACGCCGCCGCGGCTGCCGGCGGCGACACGCGTGCGCCGCTGGTCGCCCAGGTCCGTCCGGATCGGGTGCCGTTGTCGCTGGCGCAGCAGCGGATGTGGTTCCTCAACCGGCTCGATCCCGACTCTGCGGTGAACAACATCGCGCTGGCGATACGGCTCGTGGGACGGGTCGAGGTCGAGGCCCTGTCGTCCGCGGTCTCCGACGTGATCGCCCGGCACGAGTCGCTCCGGACCATCTACCCGGACGACGAGGGTGTCGGCAGTCAGCAGGTGCTGCCGGCCTCGGAATTCGTCGTCGACGTGACGCCCGAACCGATCTCCCCGAACGACGTGGTCGCCCGCGTCACCGACATCGTCTCCGAAGGATTCGACGTCACCCGTCAGGTGCCGTTCCGGGTGCGGGTGCTGCGTGTCTCCGACCAGGAGTACGTGCTGGTGGCGGTGGTCCACCACATCTCCGCCGACGGGTTCTCCGCCGGCCCCCTGACACGGGACGTCATGTCCGCCTATGTGTCCCGGGCCTCGGGTAGTGCTCCGCAGTGGGAACCCCTCGAGGTGCAGTACGCCGATTACGCCCTCTGGCAGCGCGAGGTGCTCGGCAGCGAAGACGACCCGTCGTCGCTCATGGCACAACAACTCGACTATTGGCGCCGGACGCTGGCGGAGCTTCCCGACGAGCTGGAGCTTCCACGGGATCGCCCGCGCCCCGCGGTGGCGAGCAACCGAGGAGCGTCGCACCGGCTCGACGTGGGTCCCGACCTGCGTCGTCGTATCGCAGAGCTCGCGCGCCGGCAGGGCTCGACCGAGTTCATGCTGGTACACGCCGCGTTGGCAGTGCTGCTCGGCCGCTTGTCGGGTACCGAGGACATCGTCGTCGGATCACCTGTCGCCGGTCGCGGGGACGCCGCGCTGGACGATGCGATCGGCATGTTCGTCAACACCCTGGTCCTCAGGACTCCGATCGACACCTCCCGGTCGTTCGACGAGGTGCTCGGCAGCGTGCGCGACGTGGACCTGGAGGCGTTCGCGCATGCGGATGTGCCGTTCGAGCGGTTGGTCGAGGTGCTCGATCCTGCCCGTTCGCAGGCGCGTCATCCGCTCTTCCAGGTGATGCTGACCTTCCAGAACATGCCCGTCACATCCCTCGAGCTCCCCGGCCTGTCGGTCGAGTCACTGGAATTCGACACGGCGATCGCGAAGTTCGATCTGCAGGTGACCGTCACCGATCTGGCCGGGTCGGGTGAGCAGTCGAAGGGTTTCGGTATCGAGTTCACGTATGCCACCGATCTGTTCGATGCCGCAACAGTCGAGGGCTTCGCGGAGCGGTTCGTGCGGATCCTCGAGGCGGTGGTGGCTGATCCGTCGTGTCGGGTGGGGGATATCGATCTGCTGGGCGCCGATGAGCGGGTGACGGTGCTCGAGCGGTGGAACGATACGTCGCATCCGGTGCCGGAGTCGACGTTGCTGGATCGGTTCGATGCGCAGGTCCTTTCGAATCCCGACGCGATTGCGGTGGTGTTCGAGGGCGAGTCGTTGACGTATGCGCAGTTCGATGCGCGGGTCAATCGTCTTGCGCGGTATCTGATCTCGCGGGGTGTGGGTCCGGAGACGATGGTCGGGTTGGCGGTGCGCCGGTCGTTGGATCTGCTGGTGGGGATGTATGCGATTGTGCGGGCCGGTGGCGCGTATGTGCCGATCGATCCGGATCATCCGGCCGATCGGATTCGGCATGTGCTCGATATTGCTGATCCGGTGTGTCTGGTGACGACGGCCCGTGATGGGTTCGAGGTGCCGTCCGGGGTGGATGTCGAGGCGATAGAGATCGATCGGCTGGATCTGGAAGGGTTCTCTGCCGAGCGGATCGGTGACGACGAGCGGCGCAGTGTCCTGCGTCCGGACAACACGGCGTATGTGATTTTCACGTCGGGTTCGACGGGCCGGCCGAAGGGTGTGGCGGTCTCGCACGGGGCGATCGTCAATCGTCTCGAGTGGATGCAGCACGAATACTCGCTCACCGGAGCGGATGTGGTGTTGCAGAAGACGCCGTTTACGTTCGATGTGTCGGTGTGGGAGTTTTTCTGGCCGTTGGGTGTGGGTGCGCGGTTGGTGGTTGCTGCTCCGGACGGTCATCGGGATCCGGTGTATCTGGCGACGGTGATGGCGGAGCGCAGTGTGTCGGTGGCGCATTTTGTGCCGTCGATGTTGGCGGTGTTCGTGGCGGAGGCGTCGGTGGGGGCGGCGTCGTCGTTGCGGTTGGTGTTCGCTTCGGGTGAGGCGTTGCCCGCGTCGGTGGCGGGCCGGTTGATGTCGGTGCTGCCGGGGGTGCGGTTGCACAATTTGTATGGTCCGACCGAGGCCGCGGTGGACGTGACGTTCCACGAGGTCGTCGACGCCGATACCGTGTCGGTTTCGATCGGTGCGCCGGTGTGGAATACGCAGGTGTTTGTGCTCGACAGCCGACTCGCGCCGGTGCCGGTGGGTGTGGCGGGTGAGTTGTATCTGTCGGGTGTGCAGTTGGCTCGTGGGTATGTGGGTCGGCCGGATTTGTCGGCGGAGCGGTTTGTGGCGTCGCCGTTCGGTGTGGGGGAGCGGTTGTATCGCACGGGTGATGTGGTGCGGTGGAACGCCGATGGGGAGTTGGAGTACATCGGTCGTTCCGATTTTCAGGTGAAGTTGCGGGGGTTGCGGATCGAGCTCGGTGAGATCGAGGCGGCGTTGGTGTCGCACGATTCGGTCGCTCAGGCTGCGGTGGTGGTGTCGGCCTCGGATCTCGGGGATCAGTTGGTGGGCTTTGTGGTGCCTGTTGTGGGGGCCACGGTGGATCGCGGCGAGTTGGTGCGGTTTGTTTCGGGGTTGTTGCCGGGGTATATGGTGCCGTCGTTGTTTGTGGTGCTCGATGCGTTTCCGCTCAACAGCAGTGGCAAGCTCGATCGTAAGGCGTTGCCTTCGCCCACTTTCGAGACTCGTGAGTTCCGGGCGCCGCAGACTGCTGTCGAGCAGACTGTGGCGTCGGTGTTCGCCGAGGTGCTCGGTGTCGAGCGTGTCGGTGCGGACGATGATTTCTTTGCGCTGGGTGGTAACTCGTTGATCGCGATGCAGGCGGTCGCGCGCCTGAGTGCCGCACTCGATACGCAGGTGCCGGTGCGGGTGTTGTTCGAAGCCTCGACCGTCGAAGCGCTTGCGGGTCTGCTCGAGTCGTCGTCGTTTGCGGGTCGGGTGCCTCTTGTGGCCGGCACTCGTCCGGCGCAGATTCCGTTGTCGTTGGCGCAGCAGCGGATGTGGTTCCTCAACCGGTTGGATCCGGGGTCGGCGGTCAACAACATTCCGGTGGC
Organism: Rhodococcus sp. BL-253-APC-6A1W; assembly: GCF_012843405.1. Classification (NCBI taxonomy): domain Bacteria; kingdom Bacillati; phylum Actinomycetota; class Actinomycetes; order Mycobacteriales; family Nocardiaceae; genus Rhodococcus; species Rhodococcus sp. BL-253-APC-6A1W. The sequence continues at coordinate 10,302 of NZ_JABAFB010000022.1, read as the reverse complement.
GATCAGGTTGTCGGGATCGTTGGATGTCGATGCGTTGCAGGCCGCGGTGTCGGATGTGGTGGCGCGGCACGAGTCGTTGCGGACGGTGTATCCGGAGGTCGACGGGGTCGGTTTCCAGAAGGTGCTCGGTGCCGGCGACGCGGTCGTGGAGGTGCGCGCTCTGGACGTGGCTGCCGAGGATGTTGCGGGGCGGGTCGCCGAGGTTGTGGGTGCCGGTTTCGATGTGACGCAGCAGGTTCCGATCCGGGTGCAGTTGTTGCGTGTTGCGCCGGAAGAGCACATTCTGGTTGTGGTGGTTCATCACATCTCCGGCGATGGGTTCTCTATGGCGCCCCTGACTCGTGATGTGGTCACCGCGTACGCAGCGCGGGCCGCGGGCCGGGAGCCGGGGTGGTCGGCGCTCGAGGTGCAGTATGCGGATTACACGTTGTGGCAGCGTGAGGTTCTCGGTGACGAGTCGGATCCGGAGTCGCTGCTTGCGCGGCAAACCGAGTTCTGGCGCACTGCTTTGGCGGATCTGCCGGAGGAGTCGACGTTGCCGGCGGATCGGCCTCGTCCGGTGGTGTCGAGTTACCGGGGCGCCTCGCACGGTTTCGTGATCGATGGTCGTATTCGTGCGGGTATCGCCGAGGTGGCACGCCGCAGTGGTGCAACGGAATTCATGGTCGTCCATGCTGCGTTGGCCGTGTTGCTGTCACGGTTGGGCGCGAGTTCCGATGTTGCGATCGGGACGCCCGTCGCGGGTCGTGGTGAGGCTGCGCTCGATGATCTGGTGGGTATGTTCGTCAACACGCTCGTATTGCGGACGTCGGTTGATGGTGGGGTCCCGTTCGGGGAGTTCCTCGATACCGTTCGGGGGACAGATCTCGATGCGTTCGCGCATGCGGATGTGCCGTTCGAGCGGTTGGTGGAGGTGCTCGATCCTGCGCGTTCGCAGGCGCGTCATCCGTTGTTCCAGGTGATGCTGACTTTCCAGAATTTGGCGGCTGCGGAGCTCGAGCTGCCCGGTCTGAGTGTCTCGGGTGTCGACTTCGATGCGCAGATCGCGAAGTTCGATCTGCAGGTGACGTTGTCGGACGGGTTCGCGGAGGATGGTTCGCCGGACGGCTTCCATGCGGAGTTCACCTATGCCACCGATTTGTTCGATGCTTCGACGGTCGAGGGGTTCGCGGAGCGGTTCGTGCGGATTCTCGAGGCAGTGGTGTCTGATCCGTCGGGTCCGGTAGGGGATATCGATCTGCTGGGCGCTGATGAGCGTGTTGCGGTGCTCGAGCGGTGGAACGATACGTCGCATCCGGTGGCGGAGGCGACGTTGCTGGATCGCTTCGACGCGCAGGTTGCTGCGTCGCCGGATGCGGTCGCGGTGGTGTTCGAAGACGAGTCGTTGACGTATGTGCAGTTCGATGCGCGGGTCAATCAGCTTGCGCGGTATCTGATTTCGCGGGGTGTGGGTCCGGAAACAACCGTCGGGTTGGAGGTGCGCCGGTCGTTGGATCTGTTGGTCGGGATGTATGCGATCGTGCGGGCCGGTGGCGCGTATGTGCCGATCGATCCGGATCAGCCTGCCGAGCGCAACGCCTACATCGTGGAGATGGCGTCGCCGGTGTTGGTGGTGTCGACGTCGCGGGACGGGTTCGACGTTCCGGTGTCGGTGCCGGTGGTGTCGATCGACACTCTCGATCTTGCCGAGGTGTCGGCCGCGCCGGTCTCGGACGAGGAGCGGATTTCGCCGCTGCGACCCTCGAATACCGCATACGTGATTTTCACGTCGGGTTCGACGGGCCGGCCGAAGGGTGTGGCGGTCTCGCACGGGGCGATTGTCAATCGTCTGGAGTGGATGCAGCACGAATACTCGCTCACCGGAGCGGATGTGGTGTTGCAGAAGACGCCGTTCACGTTCGATGTGTCGGTGTGGGAGTTTTTCTGGCCGTTGGGTGTGGGTGCGCGGTTGGCGGTTGCTGCTCCGGACGGTCATCGGGATCCGGCGTATCTGGCGAAGGTGATGGCCGAGCGTGGTGTGTCGGTGGCGCATTTTGTGCCGTCGATGTTGGCGGTGTTCGTAACCGAGGCCGGGGTCTCGGATCTGTCGGGTCTGCGGTTGGTGTTCGCATCGGGTGAGGCGTTGTCGCCGCCGTTGGCGGCGCGGGCGCGGGCGGTACTTCCGGATGCTGCTGTGCACAATTTGTACGGTCCGACCGAGGCTGCGGTGGATGTGACGTTCCACGAGGTGTCCGATGCCGATGTGGTGTCGGTGCCGATCGGTGTGCCGGTGTGGAATACGCAGGTTTATGTGCTCGACGGTCGACTGGCGCCGGTGCCGGTGGGTGTGGCGGGTGAGTTGTATCTGTCGGGTGTGCAGTTGGCTCGTGGGTATGTGGGGCGGCCGGATTTGTCGGCGGATCGTTTTGTGGCGTCGCCGTTCGGGGCGGGTGAGCGGTTGTATCGCACCGGTGATCTGGTGCGGTGGACAGGCGACGGTGAGTTGGAGTACATCGGTCGTACCGATTTTCAGGTGAAGTTGCGGGGGTTGCGGATCGAGCTCGGTGAGATCGAATCTGCTCTTCTGGGCTTGGACGGCGTCGGTCAGGCCGTGGTGCTGGTGCGTGCGGATGCGCATGCGGGTGAGCAGTTGGTGGCGTATGTGGTGCCGGCTGCGGGTGCGTCGGTGGATTCTGTGGTGTTGTCGCGTCGGTTGGGTGCGGTGTTGCCGGCTTATATGGTGCCGTCGGCGATGGTGGTGCTCGATGAGTTGCCGGTGGGTTCGTCGGGCAAGTTGGACCGTAAGGCGTTGCCTTCCCCTGTCTTCGAAGCTCGGGAGTTCCGGGCCCCGCAGACACCCGTCGAACAGGTTGTGGCGTCGGTGTTTTCCGAGGTATTGGGCGTCGAGCGGGTCGGTCTCGATGATGATTTCTTCGCTTTGGGTGGTAACTCGCTGATTGCGACCCAGGTGGTCGCGCGCCTGGGTGCGGCACTCGATACTCGGGTGCCGGTGCCGGTGCGGGTGCTGTTCGAGGCGTCCACCGTCGGGGAACTGGCGGTGCGGGTGGAGCAGGTGTCCGGTGGGGGTGCCGGGGTTCCGTTGGTTGCTCGGGTTCGGTCGTCGGAGATTCCGTTGTCGTTGGCGCAGCAGCGGATGTGGTTCCTCAACCGGTTGGATCCGGGGTCGGCGGCGAACAACATTCCGGCGGTAATCAGGTTGTCGGGATCGTTGGATGTCGATGCGTTGCAGGCCGCGGTGTCGGATGTGGTGGCGCGGCACGAGTCGTTGCGGACGGTGTATCCGGAGATCGACGGAGTCGGTTTCCAGAAGGTTCTGCCTGTCTCGGGGACCGTCGTCGAGGTGCTTGGGGAGACCGTCGCGGCCGACGAGGTCCCGGCACGTGTCACGGAGATCGCGACTGCCGGTTTCGATGTCACGCAGCAGGTTCCGATCCGAGTGCGGCTGCTGCGAATCACGCCGGAAGAGCATGTGCTGGTTGTGGTGGTTCATCATATTTCCGGTGACGGGTTCTCGATGGGGCCGTTGACCCGGGATGTGGTCACGGCGTATGCGGCGCGGGCTGCGGGCGCGGTCCCGGGGTGGTCGGTTTTGGAAGTCCAGTATGCGGATTACACGTTGTGGCAGCGTGAGGTTCTCGGTGACGAGTCGGATCCGGAGTCGCTGCTTGCGCGGCAAACCGAGTTCTGGCGCACTGCTTTGGCGGATCTGCCGGAGGAGTCGACGTTGCCGGCGGATCGGCCTCGTCCGGTGGTGTCGAGTTACCGGGGCGCCTCGCACGGTTTCGTGATCGATGGTCGTGTTCGTGCGGGTATCACCGAGGTGGCCCGTCGCAGTGGTGCAACGGAATTCATGGTGGTGCATGCCGCTCTTGCGGTGATGCTGTCGCGGTTGGGTGCGAGTTCCGATGTTGCGATCGGCACGCCGATCGCGGGGCGTGGTGAGGCTGCGCTCGATGATCTGGTGGGCATGTTCGTCAATACGTTGGTGTTGCGGACGTCGGTTGATGGTGGGGTGTCGTTCGGGGAGTTCGTCGATGAGGTCCGCCGGGTGGATCTCGATGCTTTTGCGCATGCGGATGTGCCGTTCGAGCGGTTGGTGGAGGTGCTCGATCCGGCGCGTTCGCAGGCGCGTCATCCGCTGTTCCAGGTGATGTTGACTTTCCAGAATATGGCGGCTGCGGAGCTCGAGTTGCCTGGTCTGAGTGTCTCGGGTGTGGACTTCGATGCGCAGATCGCGAAGTTCGATGTGCAGTTGACGTTGTCGGAGGGGTTCGCGGAGGACGGTTCGCCGGCCGGTTTCCGTGCGGAGTTCACCTATGCCACCGAGCTGTTCGATGCTTCGACGGTGGAGACGTTCGCGGATCGGTTCGTGCGGATCCTCGAAACGGTGGTGTCTGATCCGGCGCTGCGGGTGGGGGATATCGATTTGCTGGGCGCCGATGAGCGTATTGCGGTGCTCGAGCGGTGGAACGATACGGCGCGTCCGGTGCCGGAGTCGACGTTGCTGGATCGGTTCGATGCGCAGGTCGCTGCGTCGCCGGATGCGGTGGCGGTGGTGTTCGAGGGCGAGTCGTTGACGTATGCGCAGTTCGATGCGCGGGTCAATCGGCTTGCGCGGTATCTGATCTCGCGGGGTGTGGGTCCGGAGACGACGGTCGGGTTGGCGGTGCGCCGGTCGTTGGATCTGCTGGTGGGGATGTATGCGATCGTGCGGGCGGGCGGCGGGTATGTGCCGATCGATCCGGATCAGCCTGCCGAGCGTAATGGTTTCATTGTGGAGTCGGCGGCGCCGGTGTTGGTGGTGTCGACGACGCGGGACGGGTTCGAGCTTCCCGAGTCCGAGTTCGGGTCCGGGTCGGTGCCGGTGGTGTCGATCGACACTCTCGATCTTGCCGAGGTGTCGGCCGCGCCGGTCTCGGACGAGGAGCGGATTGCGCCGGTGCGGCCGTCGAATACGGCGTATGTGATTTTCACGTCGGGGTCGACGGGGCGGCCGAAGGGTGTGGCGGTGTCGCATTGTTCGGTGGTCAATCAGGTGTCGTGGTTGACAGCCGAGTACGGGTTGTCGCCGGAAGATGTGGTGTTGCAGAAGACGCCGTTCACGTTCGATGTGTCGGTGTGGGAGCTGTTCGGCGGGTTGGCGGCGGGTGCGCGTGTGGTGATCGCGAGCCCTGATGGGCATCGGGATCCGGCGTATCTTGCTGGCGTGATCGGTCGGGAGCGGATTACTGCGACGTCGTTTGTGCCGTCGATGCTTGCGGTGTTCGCTGCTGTCGCCACGCGCGAGGAGTGCGCGTCGTTGCGTGTGGTTCTTGTTGCGGGTGAAGCGTTCCCTGCGGCTTTGGTCGATCAGTGTGCTGCTCTGGGGTTGCCGCGGTTGCACAACTTGTACGGTCCGACCGAGGCGACGGTGCATGTCACGGCGGGGCCGGCCGAGGCGGGTAGTGCGGGTGCGGTTCCGATCGGGACACCTGTGTGGAATACGCAGGTGTTTGTGCTCGACAGCCGACTCGCGCCGGTGCCGGTGGGTGTGGCGGGTGAGTTGTATTTGTCGGGTGTGCAGTTGGCTCGTGGGTATGTGGGTCGGCCGGATTTGTCGGCGGAGCGGTTTGTGGCGTCGCCGTTCGGTGCGGGGGAGCGTCTTTATCGCACGGGTGATCTGGTGCGGTGGAATGCCGATGGTGCGTTGGAGTACATCGGTCGTTCCGATTTTCAGGTGAAGTTGCGGGGGTTGCGGATCGAGCTCGGTGAGATCGAATCTGCTCTTCTGGGCTTGGATGGTGTCGGTCAGGCTGTGGTGCTGGTGCGTTCGGATGCGCATGCGGGTGAGCAGTTGGTGGCGTATGTGGTGCCGGCTGCGGGTGCGTCGGTGGATTCTGTGGTGTTGTTGCGTCGGTTGGGTGCGGTGTTGCCGGGCTATATGGTGCCGTCGGCGATGGTGGTGCTCGATGAGTTCCCGCTCAACAGCAGTGGCAAGCTCGATCGCAAGGCGTTGCCTTCCCCTGTCTTCGAGGCTCGGGAGTTCCGGGCGCCGCAGACAACCGTCGAACAGGTTGTGGCGTCGGTGTTTTCCGAGGTGCTCGGTGTCGAGCGGGTCGGGCTCGATGATGATTTCTTCGCCTTGGGTGGAAACTCACTGATTGCGACCCAGGTGGTCGCGCGCCTGGGCGCGGCACTCGATACCCGGGTGCCGGTGCGGGTGTTGTTCGAGGCGTCCACCGTCGGGGAGCTGGCGGGGCGGCTGGAGCAGCTCTCCGCTGGTGATGCCGGGGTGCCGTTGGTTGCTCGGGTTCGGCCGGCGCAGATTCCGTTGTCGCTGGCGCAGCAGCGGATGTGGTTCCTCAACCGGTTGGATCCGGGGTCGGGGGCGAACAACATTCCGGCCGTAATCAGGTTGTCGGGCTCGTTGGATGTCGATGCGTTGCAGGCGGCCGTGTCGGATGTCGTCGCGCGACACGAGTCGTTGCGGACGGTATATCCGGAGATCGACGGAGTCGGTTTCCAGAAGGTGCTCGGTGCCGACGACGCGGTCGTGGAGGTGCGTGTCGAGGACATCGCGGCCGACGAGGTGCCGGCACGTGTCACGGAGATCGTGACGACCGGTTTCGATGTCACGCAGCAGGTTCCGATCAGGGTGCGGCTGCTGCAGATCACGCCGGAAGAGCACATTCTGGTTGTGGTGGTTCATCACATCTCGAGTGACGGGTTCTCGATGGGACCGCTGACTCGTGACGTGGTCACCGCGTATGCGGCGCGGGCTGCGGGCGCGGTCCCGGAGTGGTCGGCGTTGGAAGTCCAGTACGCGGATTACACGTTGTGGCAGCGTGAGGTCCTCGGCGACGAGTCCGATCCGGAGTCGTTGCTCGCGCGGCAATCCGAGTTCTGGCGCACTGCTTTGGCGGATCTGCCGGAGGAGTCGACGTTGCCGGCGGATCGGCCTCGTCCGGTGGTGTCGAGTTACCGGGGCGCCTCGCACGGTTTCGTGATCGATGGTCGTGTTCGTGCGGGTATCACCGAGGTGGCCCGTCGCAGTGGTGCAACGGAATTCATGGTGGTGCATGCCGCTCTTGCGGTGATGCTGTCGCGGTTGGGTGCGAGTTCCGATGTTGCGATCGGGACGCCCGTCGCGGGGCGTGGTGAGGCTGCGCTCGATGATCTGGTGGGCATGTTCGTCAATACGCTCGTATTGCGGACGTCGGTCGATGCGGGGGTGTCGTTCGGGGAGTTCGTCGATGAGGTCCGCCGGGTGGATCTCGATGCTTTTGCGCATGCGGATGTGCCGTTCGAGCGGTTGGTGGAGGTGCTCGATCCTGCGCGTTCGCAGGCGCGTCATCCGCTGTTCCAGGTGATGCTGACTTTCCAGAATATGGCGGCTGCGGAGCTCGAGCTGCCCGGTCTGAGTGTCTCGGGTGTGGACTTCGATGCGCAGATCGCCAAGTTCGATCTGCAGGTGACCGTCACCGATCTGGCCGGTGCGGATGAGCAGTCCCAGGGCTTCGGTATCGAGTTCACGTATGCGACCGAGCTCTTCGATGCTTCGACGGTGGAGGGCTTCGCGGAGCGGTTCGTGCGGATCCTCGAGGCGGTGGTGGCTGATCCGTCGTGTCGGGTGGGGGATATCGATCTGCTGGGCGCCGATGAGCGGGTGAGGGTGCTCGAGCGGTGGAACGATACGGCGCGTCCGGTGCCGGAGTCGACGTTGCTGGATCGGTTCGATGCGCAGGTCGCTGCGTCGCCGGATGCGGTGGCGGTGGTGTTCGAGGGCGAGTCGTTGACGTATGCGCAGTTCGATGCGCGGGTCAATCGGCTTGCGCGGTATCTGATCTCGCGGGGTGTGGGTCCGGAGGCGACGGTGGGGTTGGCGGTGCGCCGGTCGTTGGATCTGCTGGTGGGGATGTATGCGATCGTGCGGGCGGGCGGCGGGTATGTGCCGATCGATCCCGACCATCCGGCCGATCGCATCCGGCATGTGCTCGATATTGCTGACCCGGTGTGTCTGGTGACGACGGCCCGCGATGGGTTCGAGGTGCCGTCCGGGGTAGATGTCGAGACGATGGAGATCGATCGGCTGGATCTGGCGGGAGTCTCTGCCGAGCGGATCGGTGACGAGGAGCGACGGGACGCGCTCCGCCCGGACAACACGGCCTACGCCATCTTCACGTCCGGTTCGACGGGCAAGCCCAAGGGCGTGGCCGTGACGCACCGCGCGATCGTCAACCAGATCGACTGGATGCTGCACGAGTTCGCGATGACGTCGGAGGATGTGTATTTCCAGAAGACCGCCACGACGTTCGACGTGTCGTTGTGGGGGTTCTTCATGCCGCTGAGTGTGGGTGCGAAGTTGGTACTCGCGACTCCGGACGGACACCGCGATCCGATATATCTGTCGGAGGTCATTGCGCGGGAGAAGGTGACGATCACCGATTTCGTGCCGTCGATGCTGACCGTGTTCGCGGCGCACGCTGCTGCAGAATCGTGCAGCACGTTGCGGGAGATCTTCGTCATCGGTGAAGCGCTGCCGCCGGAGACGGTCGACGGGGTGCGCCGTATCAGTGCGGCGGGGATCGACAATTTGTACGGGCCGACGGAAGCTGCGGTGTCGGCTACGTTCTGGCAGGCGCCGTCGGAGGGATCGGTCGATGTTGTGCCGATCGGTGAGCCGGAATGGAACGTGCAGGTGTACGTGCTGGACGGCCGCCTGCGTCCGGTGCCGGCCGGGGTGCCGGGTGAGTTGTACCTCGCCGGCGTGCAGTTGGCGCGCGGGTATGTGCGCCGGCCGGATCTGACGTCGGATCGGTTCGTGGCGAACCCGTTCGGGCCGGCCGGGGACCGGATGTATCGCACCGGTGATCTGGTTCGGTGGAGTAGCGACGGTGAACTGGAGTACATCGGGCGCACTGATTTCCAGGTGAAGTTCCGGGGCCAGCGCATCGAGTTGGGTGAGATCGAGAGTGCGTTGCTGGCGCACGGCTCGGTCAGTCAGGCTGCGGTCGTGGTCTCGTCGTCGGGCGCCGGGGATCAACTCGCGGGGTATGTGGTTCCGGTTCCCGGGGCCACCGTAGATCGTGGTGAGTTGATCGAGTTCGTGTCCGGGTTGTTGCCGTCGTACATGGTCCCGGGCGCTGTGGTGGTTCTCGATGAGTTCCCGCTCAATACGTCGGGCAAGCTGGATCGGAAGGCGTTGCCGGCGCCGGAGTTCGAAGCCCGCGAATTCCGGGCGCCACGGACCCCGGTGGAAGAGATTGTGGCGTCGACGTTCGCCGGCGTGCTGGGTGTCGAGCGGGTCGGGCTCGACGACGATTTCTTTGCAATGGGTGGCAACTCGCTGAACGCCACGCAAGTGGTCGCACGGCTGGGCTCGGCGCTCGACACTCGGGTGCCGGTGCGAGCCCTGTTCGACGCACCGACCGTCGAGGCGTTGGCCGCACACGTCGGGCAACATGCCGGCTCGGGGGGAACGGTGCCTCTCGTTGCTGGGCCGCGTCCGGACCGGGTTCCGTTGTCGCTGGCGCAGCAGCGGATGTGGTTCCTCAACCGGTTCGATCCCGACTCCGTGGCATACAACCTGCCGATCGCGTTGAGACTCAGCGGACGACTGGATCTCGCTGCACTGCAGGCAGCCATCCGCGATGTGCTCGAACGACACGAAATGCTGCGCACCTCCTACCCGCAGTCGGACGACGGTGCCGTTCAGATCGTGTTGCCGGTCTCATCGGTAGCGCCCGATCTGGAGCCCGCCCGGACGGACTGGGATCAGTTGCCCGGCCTCGTTCGTGAGTTGGCGAATACGAGTTTCGACGTCACCGCCGAGGTTCCGATCCGAATTCGCCTGTACGCGGTGGGGGACGACGAGATCATCGTCGCCTTCGTCGTCCATCACATCTCTGCCGACGGTTCTTCGATGGGACCACTGACCCGTGACCTGGTTGCGGCCTATGTGGCGCGTTCCGGCGGATACGAGCCCGGCTGGGAACCGCTTCCGGTGCAATACGCCGACTACTCGTTGTGGCAGCGTGAGGTACTCGGTGACGAGTCGGACCCGGAGTCGTTGGCGGCCAAGCAGATCGCGTTCTGGAAACAGTCCTTGGACGGCCTTCCCGATCAGCTGGACCTTCCGACCGACCGGCCACGGCCGGCGGAACAGTCCTTTGCCGGCGACAGGGTCGAGTTCGACATCGACGCTGATTTGCATCGTAAGCTGGTTGAGCTCGCGCGAGCGCGGAATTCGACGTTGTTCATGGCGGTGCATGCGGCTTTCGCTGTGTTGCTCGCGCGTTTGTCGGGCACCGAGGACATCACGGT
>NZ_JABAFB010000021.1:0-31613 GCF_012843405.1 Rhodococcus sp. BL-253-APC-6A1W | reverse complement strand
CGCCGAGTTCGGTGTCCTCGAGTGCGGTGCGCTGGAAGGACGTAACCGGCGTGGCCCAGCGGATGATCTCGTCGGCAGCGGTCTTCGGGCGGTCGCGCTTGAAGATCTCCCACTGCTCGGGATTGTCGAGGAACGCCGCCATGCCGTGCGTGATCGCGTTGCGGGTGGTCTCGTTGCCGGCAACAGCGAGCACGATGAAGAAGAAGCCGAACTCCTCGGGAGCGAGTTCGTCGCCGTCGATGTCGGCCTCGATCAAGGCGGTGACGATGTCGTCCGCCGGGTTCGCCTTGCGGTCGGCCGCCATCTGGTAGGCGTAGCCGAGCACCTCCATCGACGCCGCCGCCGGGTCGGCGGTGTTGTCGGGATCGTCGTAGCCCGTCATCTGGTTGGACCATTCGAAGATCTTCGAGCGGTCTTCCTGCGGGACACCGATGAGGTCCGCGATGGCCTGCAGGGGCAGTTCCGCGGCGATCTGGGTGACGAAGTCGCCCTGACCGGCGGTGCACGCATCCTGGACGATGGACTTCGCGCGGCGGTCGAGTTCGTCGCGCAGACCGTTGATGGCGCGCGGGGTGAAACCACGGGCAACGAGCTTGCGGAGCTTGGTGTGCTCGGGTGCGTCCTTGTTCAGCAGGACGTGGCGCTGCAGTTCGATAGCCTCTCGGGGCATGTCGTCGTTGAACCGCGGGATCGCGGTGTTCTCCCAGTTGGAGAACACGTCGCTCCGGCGGGAGACCTCACGGACCTCCTCGTGGCGGGACACCACCCAGAACCCGTCGTCGTGGAATCCCCCCTTGTCGGGGGACTTCTTGTTCCACCACACCGGTGCCGTCTTCCGGAGTTCGGCGAACTCTTCGAAGGGCATGCGGTCTGCATACAAGTCGGGATCGGTGAAGTCGATTCCCTCGGGGATGTTCGGCTGCGCCACTTATCTCTCCTGCCTGGCGAGTACCGCTCGCGTGATGTGTAACACGTTCTAAAACCATTCAAACACAGGCGCGGCTCGTGACCAAGAGATCAGCACGTCCCGACCGATTCACACGCTTGCCGCCGCCGACGGCAACCTGTTCTACTTTGCAGAGAGCATTTAGAGTGCAGAGAACTGCAGAGAAAGGAGCCCGCCGTGGGCACCCCAGTCATCGTCGAGGCCGTCCGCACCCCGATCGGCAAGCGGGGTGGATGGCTCGCGGGCCTGCACGCTGCGGAAATCCTCGGCGCCGCCCAGAGCGGAGTCGTCGAGCGCGCCGGGATCGATCCGGCCCTCGTCGAACAGGTCATCGGCGGCTGCGTCACCCAGGCCGGCGCGCAGTCGAACAACATCACGCGCACCGCGTGGCTGAACGCCGGCCTCCCCTGGCAGGTGGGCGCCACGACCATCGACTGCCAGTGCGGCTCGGCTCAGCAGGCCAACCACCTCATCGCCGGTCTCATCGCCACCGGCGCCATCGATGCCGGGATCGCGTGCGGCATCGAGGCCATGAGCCAGGTTCCCCTCGGCGCCAATGTGGGCGACCAGGCCGGCCCGCGACGGCCCGAATCGTGGAACATCGACATGCCCAACCAGTTCGAGGCCGCGGAGCGTATCGCCCGCCGGCGCGGCATCACCCGCGAGGACATCGACGCGCTCGGCGTCCGGTCGCAGATGCTCGCCAAGCAGGCATGGGACGAGGGCCGCTTCGACCGCGAGGTGCTGCACGTCGTCGCACCGGTCGTCGACAAGCAGGGCAACCTCACCGGCGAGAAGCAGACCGTCACCCGGGACCAGGGCCTTCGCGACACGACGTCCGAGTCGCTGGCGAAGCTGAAGCCGGTGCTCGACGGCGGAATCCACACCGCGGGCACGTCGTCGCAGATCTCCGACGGCGCAGCCGCCGTCCTACTGATGGACGAGGACCGCGCCAAGGCCCTCGGTCTGAAGCCCCGTGCCCGCATCGTCGCGCAGGCGCTGGTCGGTGCAGAGCCCGAGTTCCACCTCGACGGCCCCGTCCAGGCCACCGCGAAGGTGCTCGAGAAGTCGGGCATGAGCATCGGCGATCTCGACCTGTTCGAGGTCAACGAGGCATTCGCGTCGGTCCTGCTCTCGTGGGCGAACGTGCACGGCCCCGATATGGACAAGGTCAACGTGAACGGTGGAGCCATCGCGCTCGGACACCCCGTCGGATCCACGGGTTCGCGTCTGCTGACCACCGCGCTGCACGAACTGGAACGGCGTGACGGCTCGACCGCGTTGATCACCATGTGTGCGGGTGGCGCGCTCGCCACCGGAACCGTCATCGAGCGGATCTGACGTGGGAACGGACACCGCTCCCAAAGGCCTGAACTCGAAGGCGACCATCCCGATCATGAAGTGGATGTCGCGCGTCAACGTCGCCGCCTACCGGGCCACCGGCGGCCGGGTCGGTGGCAAGTGGCGCGTCGGCAGTGCCTTTCCCTGGGGAATCCCGGTCTGCCTGGTCACCACGACCGGACGCAAGACAGGACAGCCCCGCACCGCTCCCCTGCTGTTCCTCGAGGACGGCGACAAGGTGGTCCTGGTCGCCTCGCAGGGCGGAATGGCCAAACACCCGTTGTGGTTCCGCAATATCCAGGCGAATCCGGAGGTCACCGTCCAGATCAAGTCGCGGGTGCGGAAGATGCACGCGCGGGTCGCGACGGACACCGAGCGCGCGGCGTACTGGCCCCGGCTGGTCGAGATGTACCCGGATTTCGACAATTACCAGTCGTGGACCGACCGCGTCATCCCCGTGGTGGTCTGTGAGTAGGACGGCGACCCGCGGCAATACCGGAATGCGGGAATACTGGCACCGGTAGTTACACGCTTTCGAGAAGGGATGTCGCGATGGCAACCACGAACCACGACCAGGTCCTCGACCGACGGGAGATCGCAGCGGCGCTGCTGCGTGCTCTGGAACAACGTCACGAGGTACTCGATGCCATCGTCGAGAGCGCCGACCGAGCGGAGGCGGTGACCGCAATCGCCGCGCTGCTCGAGACGAGTGAGTTCTGCGCGGAGGCAGTGCTCAACCTCCCGTTCCGCCGCTTGACCAAGGCCGAGCGCAAGAAGATCCGGGAAGAACTCGAAGATCTCGACGCCGTAGTCCACTGGACGACGGCGGCACGGCCCTACGCGACGGGCGCGCATTTCCGCGTGCGTCCGATCTCGGACACGGCGACCGACCTGGAGTTGCTCGAGGCCAGGTGTGCCGACCAGCTGGGCGACAACAGCGCCGAAAGCGTCGCCGCCGAGCAGGCGCGCGGAAACGCGTTGATGAAGGACGAATCCGGGATGTGGCTCGTCGCCGAAGATCTTTCCGGCGACGAGCCCACCGCGGTCGGATTCGCGTTCGGTGAGCTCGTCGGCAACGAGGTGGAAGTGCGCATCTGGGTTCGCCCCGAACTGCGCAAGCAGGGTTACGGCACAGCCGTTCTCAAGCAGGCACGCACCGAATTGGCGGCCTACTTCCCCGGTTCGACCCTGATCGTGCGCACACCCGCCTGATCTGCGCCGCACAAGGATGCGCGCTTCCGATAGCTCTCGCTACCGGAAGCGCGCATCTTTTCTGTCAGGCTCCGTACACCGGCGTCGGTGCCTCGGTGGACGCGAGGAGCTTGTCCACGACCGGTCCGAGTTCCTTGGGATCCCAGCGGTCACCCTTGTCGACGACCTCGCCGTGACGCCAGCCGTCCGCGATGGACACCTTTCCGCCCTCGACCTCGAACACGCGGCCGGTGACGTCCTTCGATTCGGTGCTGCCGAGCCACACGACGATCGGCGAGATGTTCTCCGCCGCCATCGCATCGAATCCTTCTTCCGGCGCGGCCATCATCTCGGCCATCGCGCCGCCGGCCCCGACCGTCATGCGGGTGCGTGCGGACGGGGCGATGGCGTTGACGGTGACCCCGTAACGACCGAACTCCGCCGCGGCCTGAATCGTGAGTGCGGCGATACCCGCCTTGGCAGCGGCGTAGTTGCCCTGGCCGATGCTGCCCATCAGGCCCGCGCCCGAACTCGTGTTGATGATGCGCGCGTCGACCGGGTTGCCGGCCTTGGACTCGGCACGCCAGTACGACATGGCGTGGCGCATGGGCGCGAAATGCCCCTTGAGATGTACGCGGATCACCGCATCCCACTCTTCTTCGCTCATGTTCGCGAGCATGCGGTCGCGCAGGAAGCCTGCGTTGTTGACCAGTACGTCGAGCCGCCCGAAGTTGTCGAGCGCCGTCTTGACGAGATTCTCCGCGCCGGCCCAGTCGGCCACGTCGTCGCCGTTGACGACGGCCTCGCCACCGAGAGAACGGATTTCCTCGACGACCTGCTCCGCGGGTGATTCTCCGGTCGCGGCGCCGTCGATGCCGGCACCGATATCGTTGACGACGACCTTCGCACCTTCCGCGGCGAGGGCCAGCGCGTGGGCGCGGCCGATTCCCCGGCCCGCGCCCGTCACGATCGCGACGCGTCCGTCCAGCAGTCCACTCACTTTGTCTCCTTCGTTCGGGCCGCTGCCATGTAGGCAGGGCGTTCGCCGCCGCCGTGGACGGTCAGTGTCGATCCGCTGACGTATGCCGCCAGCGGGGATGCCAGAAATGCTGCGCAGTGACCGATGTCGTCGGGAGTGGAGAGGCGACCGAGCGGCACCGTGGCGCCGACGGCGGCAACACCCTCGTCGTCACCGTAGAACAGGTGCGACTGCTCCGTGTCGACCATCCCGACCACCACCGAATTCACGCGCACCTTCGGTGCCCATTCCACCGCGAGGGATTGGCCGAGACTGTCGATTCCGGCCTTCGCGGCACCGTAGGCCGCGGTACCCGGTGACGGCCTGGAACCGCTCACGCTGGAGATGTTGACGATGGATCCACCCGCGTCCTGGGTCTGCATCACCGCGTTCGCGGCCTGCGCGACGAGCAGCGGCGCAAGCAGGTTGAGCTCGACGATCTTGGCGTGGAACTTCGGGCTGGCGTCTGCAGCGAGCGCATAAGGCGAACCGCCGGCGTTGTTGACGAGGGTGTCGAGCCTGCCGTGCCTTGCGACGATCTCGTCCATCATCCGGCCCACCCGATCCGGGTCGCGCACGTCGCAGGCGAGAAACTCCGCGGTCCGGCCGTCCGCCTCCACGGGATGCTCGCCCTCGTTGCGCGCGCACGTCACCACGGTCGCTCCGGCGCGGAGAAACGTTCGGGTGATCCCCGCACCGACGCCGCGGACGCCTCCGGTCACCAGCACGACCGTGCCGTCCAGTCCCAGATCCATTCACTGCCTCCGCGTCCGTGTGGTCGCCCGCGGCGACCGAGGTCGATTCGTCCGGCCCACCGGCGGGCCGCCCGCCCAACTTACCAAGCAATCGCTTGGTTTGGTATCCGTCGCCGGGCTCGACCACGCCCGGCTCCTGCTCAGTGGGAATCGGGCGATACCGGCTCGGGACCGCACTTAGCGTGGCGTCCGAGTGGGGTGTGCCGAAGAGAAGGTGATTGGGGCCATGCAGACGGTCGAGCATGATTACGAGAAGTACGTCGGCCAGGTGGCCGAGCCGCCCCGGGTCGCCCGGTACGCGGTCGACGAGGCGATGATCCGCAACTGGGTCGAAGCCCACGACGACTTCAATCCGATCTATGTCGACGCTGACGCGGCCCGCGCCACAGGTCGCGACTCCGTGGTGTGCCCACCCGCGATGATCTCCACCTGGGTGATGGCGGGGTACCGCCGGTGGCGTGAGGTGCACCGCAAGCGCGCCGCAGGAATCGTGGAGGACTTCGCGTACTCGAGGATGCTTGCCGAACTCGACAGCGAAGGCCTCACGTCCGTCGTGGCCACGAACGTCGAACAGGAATACCACCGCGAACTCGTTCCCGGGGACCACATCACCGCCCACCTGACGATCGAATCCGTATCTCCCGTCAAGCGAACGGGTCTCGGCGTCGGTCGCTTCTTCACGTTGTACAAGCGCTACGAGGACCAGCACGGCGAACTCGTCGCCGAGGAGCGTTTCCGGATGCTCCGGTTCAATCCGAACACCCCCAAGGAGGCGTGATGACCACCGTCCCCAGACTCACCATCACTCAGGACAACGAGTTCTGGTTCAACGCGGTCCGCGAAGGCAGGCTCGAGATCCAGCGGTGCAGCGACTGCCACACCCTCCGGCACCCGCCCGGCCCGGCATGCCCCGTGTGCCGGTCGTTCGAGTGGGACTCCGTCGAATCATCGCGCCGCGGAACCCTACACAGCTGGACCATCATTCATCACCCGCAGGACCCGGCGTTCGAATACCCCCTTGCCGTCGGACTGATCGACCTCGACGAAGGCATCCGCATCGTGGCCGACATCGCGGGCGTGGACCACGACAGCCTCGAACTCGGCATGGAACTCGAGGTGGGTTTCGCCGAACACGCTCACGGTGAGATCCTCCCGCAGCTGCGCAAAGTCGGAGGAACGTCGTGAATCTCTCCGAATGCGCTGTCGGGCAGTCCCTTCCCGGGCTCGAACTGCCCCTCGACCGCTCCACCATCGCCGCGACCGCGATCGCATCGCAGGACTTCGAGGACGTACACCACGATGCCGGGGCCGCACAACGGCGCGGAACACCCGATGTCTTCATGAGCATCAATGCGACGAACGGTTTCGTCGACCGCTACATCACCGATTGGACCGGGCCGGGGGCACGCATACGCCGTGCCTCGCTGCGCCTGGGCGTCCCCGCCTTCCCGGGCGACCCGCTGCAGATGAGCGGCGAGGTGGTCGCGGTCGAGGACCGCACCGTCACCGTGAAAGTGCAGGGCCGCAACAGCAAGGGCGTCCACGTCACCGCGGAGGTCGTCGTGGAGCCGTACGAGAGGAAGACTCCATGACCGTGCAGGGCTTTTCCGGAGCTGCCGCGATCGCCGGCATCGGAGCCACCGAGTTCTCGAAGAACTCCGGTCGCAGCGAGTGGCAACTCGCGTGCGAGGCCGTGGTGGCCGCGCTCGCAGATGCGCAGATCGGCGTCGAAGAAGTCGACGGCTTCGCACTCTTCACCATGGAGACGAACCCCGAGATCGCCGTGGCCCGCGCGCTCGGCATCCCGGAACTGAAGTTCTTCAGCCGCATCCCCCACGGTGGCGGCGGTGCCTGCGCACCCGTCCAGCAGGCCGCGATGGCCGTCGCGACCGGCGTCGCCGAGGTCGTCGTGGTCTACCGCGCGTTCAACGAGCGCTCGGGCCATCGATTCGGCTCCGGCCCACCGCCGTTCGCCTACAACTCGAGCACCGATCAGGAATACCGCAACTGGATCAATCCGTACGGTCTGCTCACCCCTGCCCAGCAGGAAGCATTCCTGGCGCGCCGGTACATGCAGCGCTACGGCGCGACGAGCGCCGACTTCGGTCGCGTCTCGGTACTGTCGCGCAAGCACGCCGCCACCAACCCGAAGGCGTGGTTCTACGAGCGGCCCATCACCCTCGACGACCACCAGAACTCGAGGATGCTCGCCGACCCGCTGCGACTGCTGGATTGCTGCCAGGAGAGCGACGGGGGCCAGGCACTGGTCATCGTGAGCGCCGAACGCGCACGCTCACTGCCGCATCCTCCCGCCGTCATCACCGGTGCCGCGCAAGGTGTCGGCCCGCAGCAGATCTCGATGAGCAGTTACTACCGTGACGACATCGACGTGATGCCCGAGGTCGAACTGGTCGCCAAGCAGATGTGGGCACAGGCCGGTATCGGCCCGGACGACATCGACGCCGCGATCCTGTACGACGCGTTCACTCCCATGGTGCTGCTGCAACTCGAGGAGTACGGCTTCTGCGGTCGCGGCGAGGCCAAGGACTTCGTCGCCGAGGGCAACCTCGAGGTGGACGGCCGCCTCCCGGTCAACACCCACGGAGGGCAGCTCGGCGAAGGCTACATCCACGGCGTCAACGGAATCGCCGAAGGCGTGCGGCTCATCCGCGGCACCTCGGTCAACCAGCCCACCAAGGTGCTGAACAACGTCCTCGTCACGGGTGGCTCGCCGGTTCCGCACAGCGCGATCGTGCTGTCGACGGATCGCTGAACCGCGCCGCTCCCACGCCATCCGACCACTTCTCAGGAGACCACATGCATCCCGAGCTGTCCGACAAGTCACGGCGGCTACGCACCGAACTGCGGGAGTACTTCGCCCGCATCATCAACGACGAGGATCGCAGGGCCCTGGTCGACCAGACCGAGGGCGGCCCGGTCTTCGACCGGATCTACCGGCAGATGGGCAGCGACGGCTGGCTCGGACTCGGCTGGCCCGAGGAGTACGGCGGACGCGGTGAGGACCCCGAGGCTCTCTACGTCTTCTACGACGAGACGATCCGCGCGGGCGCCCCGGTCTCGCTGGTCACGCTCAACACGGTGGCACCGGCCCTGATGAAGTACGGGAGCCAGGAACACAAGGACTACTTCCTTCCCAAGATCCTCACCGGCGAGCTGAAATTCGCCATCGGGTACACCGAACCCGGTGCCGGAACCGACCTCGCGGCGCTGCAGACACGTGCGCGCATCGACGGCGACGAACTCGTGATCAACGGCACCAAGCTCTTCACCAGCTCCGCGATCTTCGCGGACTGGATCTGGCTCGCCGTGCGTACCGATCCCGACGCGCCCCGCCACAAGGGCATCTCGGTCGTGCTGGTGCCCACCTCGTCCCCGGGGTTCTCGGCTACCGAGATCAAGACCGTCGGCGGCATCAGCACCGCGGTCACCTACTACGAGGACATCCGGGTGCCGCTGAGCAACGTGGTCGGCGGAGTGAACCAGGGATGGACACTGATCACCAGCCAGCTCAACCACGAGCGGGTCGCCCTGGCCGCGCGCGGCGGTATCGCCAACGAGATGTACGACGAAGTACTCGCGTGGGCCAAGCAGGAGCCCGTCGGACCGGGTGTGCTGTTCGACGTCCCGTGGGTCCGCAAGACGCTGGCGGAGGTCTACGCACTGCTGTCGGCAGCGGATCTCGTGAACCTGCGCTTGGTGTCGGATATCGCTGCCAACACCCTCGGCGGCGGTGATTCCGCGGCGGCGAAGATCTTCGGCACCGAAGGCGTCGTCACCGCGTACGGCATGTTGCAGGAAGTGCTCGGTGCCCGCGGTCTGCTGCGTCCGGGCAGCCGCGGTGCCGTGGTCGAGGGCCGTGTCGAGTCGCTCGCCCGTCGTGCGCAGAACAACACCTTCGGTGGCGGCACCAACGAGGTCCTGCGCGAGATCGTGGCAGCCAAGACACTCGGTATGACCCTGGGCGCCCGTCGGCGCCCCGAAGCCAAAGCGCCGGAGCGGGCAGCGACAACGGCCGTGACGCCGTCAGAGACGAGGAGCTGACATGGAATTCGAGCTCGATGACGACCTGATCGCCGTCGAGGACCTTGCCTCGCAGGTCTTCGGTGCGCTGGCAACGGTCGAACGGGTAGTCGAGGTGGAACGGACCGAGGGTGGCTTCGACGCCACACTGTGGAAGGCACTCGCCGACTCCGGACTGCTGGGCCTCGCCCTGCCCGAATCCGCCGGAGGCGCGGACATGGGCATGCTCGGTTTGACGACGATCCTGCAGCAGCAGGGCCGTCGCGTCGCGCCGGTGCCGGTCTGGTCCGTCGTAGCCGGCGCTGCTCTGCCCCTCGCTCGGTTCGGCACACCCGAACAGGTCGAGCGTTACGTCCCCGGGATCGTTGACGGGTCGATCGTCCTCACCGGCGCATTCGACGGCAACCCCGGTGAGAGCGCGGCGCTGACCGCGATCCGCAAGGGCGACGACCTGGTGATCAGCGGCGAGATTCCGTCCGTCCCCTGGGCGCCCGGCGCAGCCGGAGTGGTGGTCCCCGTCCGGTGCGACGACGAGTCCGTCGCCGTCGTCGTGGCATCCGCCGACGCGGCAGGCCTGACGGTCACGCCCGTGTCCGTGACCGGACAAACCGCCGACGCGGCCCTTCGCTTCGACGATGTCATCATCGCGGCCGCAGACGTTCTACCCGGTGACGGCACGCAGATCGCCGAGTGGACACGTCGACGGATCCGTCTCGCCATCGCAGCGCTCCAGCTCGGCGTGTGTGAGGAATCGCTGCGCATGACCGCGGCGTACACCTCCGAGCGCATGCAGTTCGGGCGGCCGTTGTCGACGAACCAGGCCGTTGCGGTGCGCGCGGCGGACGCCTACATCGACACCGAGGCCATTCGTCTGACGATGCGCCGCGCCGCGTGGCTCATCGACACCGGGCGCGAAGAGGAGGCGGACGCCGCAGTGCTCGTCGCGAAGTGGTGGGCGGCGCGCGGCGGCATTCGTGTCGGCCTGACGGCTCAGCATCTGCACGGCGGGATCGGTGCCGACATCGACTACCCCATCCACCGCTACTTCCTGTGGGGGCGCCAGTTGGCCTTCACGCTCGGTGGCGCGGACGCCAGCGCCGCCGCACTCGGCGACATCCTCGACCGCGCGCCGTCGATCGGCGCCGCCGGGTAGACCTGCCCGGTCACGTCGCCGCTCGACGCGCCGAAGCCCCGCCCACCGCATCCGCGGCCGGCGGGGCTTCGGCTTTGTCACACCGGTCCGGGTGCCGTATCCGCCATGTGGACGAGAAGCAGATCGCAGGCGCGCCGGATGTCGGTCTCGGTCTCCTCGATCGACACTCTGCCGTTCAAGAGCACCAGGATCAGGCCGAACCACACCATCGACAGCAGGCGCACCGCGTCGCGATCTGTGTCCGTGGGCTGTTCGATGCCGCCCTGCGCGAGCACGATGCCCTGGAAGACACGCTCCACCTCGACCGAATCCGGCACCACCGATGCGGAGGCGGTGCTGTTGGACACGAGCATGGCGGACGCGAGGCGGGGCCGCGCGACGATCGCGCGCGTCATGACGACAAGCGCATCGCAGATCGCCTGCGGTGGGGCCACGCCCGGCGGTGGATCGGGCAGTCGTTCCTTCGCGCGTTCGAGTTGGCTCAGGAGCAACGCCACGAAGAGGTGCGTCTTCGACGGGAAATATCGGTACAGCGTGCCGATCGCGACACCCGCGTCCTTCGCGACCTCCGCCATCTGCACCCGGGTGAGTTCGTGTTCGGAACCGAGACGGGCGGCAGCGGTCAGGATCCGCACCTGCCGTTCGCGTTGCACGTCCGATGTCGGTTCGGCGCCCTCCCGCGCCTTGGCAATCCTCGGCATCGCCGGCCCCCTTCCTGCAATTGGACGTGCAGATTGTCCCATCGTGCCCGCATCCACCCGGGCGAGGGAGCCGGGTCGCCGGAATCACCGTTGGTCTCGCTCAGTGGGACCGCCGCCGGCGGGCAGACATCGGGCGCAGGGATCGGCGCGGCGATTTCGCGTGAACGTCCGCTGAGCGAGAACCGGTTCAGGCGTGGCGCAGGTCACCCATACTCTCGGATTCGTGGACGTCGCCGAACCCAGGCGGCCCGGGATCGAATCGGAGTGAGGCACATGCAGATTCAGTCGCTGACCCAGGAACGTGCGTTCGACGGTGACGTACCCACTCCCGACGAGATGCGCAGGGCGATGGGACGTTTCGCTTCGGGTGTCACCGTGGTGACCGGACTCGACGACGACGGCCCCGTCGGCTTCGCCTGCCAGTCGTTCGCATCCGTCTCGCTCGAACCGCCGCTGGTGCTGTTCTGCGCGGATCACCGGGGCCGGGCCTGGCCACGCATCCGGCGCGCCGGCCGGTTCACCGTCAACGTGCTCGGCGCCGAACAGACGGACCTGTGCGGGCGGTTCGGTTCGAGCCGGGGGCTCAAGTTCGACGGTCTCGACTGGGAACTGTCCCGATGGGGCACGCCCACCTTGCCGGGCGTGCTCATGCGAGTCCACGCCGAGGTCCACGACGTACACGTCGCCGGGGATCACGACATCGTCGTCGGCCGCGTGACCGAACTCGAATGCCCGGCAGAAGACCGTCCGATGGTCTTCTACCGGGGCGCGTTCGGCCTCGACGGCTGACCGACCGGGGTTACCCGGTGGCGGCGGCGCTGATCCCGGCCCGCCGCCCGAAGAAGCTCCCGTCACCGAGCGAGATCCCGCTGCAATATCCTCCGGCAGACAATCCGGAGGTACAGCGGCCCGCCGCGTACAGGCCCGGTATCGGATCGCCGTCGACGTGCAGGACCTCCGAGTCCACCGATGTCCGGAGACCGCCCAGCGTGAAACCACCGGTCATGCCGCGCAGGTCGATCGCAGCGATCGGCGACCCGATCGGCTTGACCCATTCGGGCTTCTTCCCGAGCACCGGATCGGTGCCTGCGGCGGCGTGCCGGTTGTACAACTCCACGGTGGCGGTCAGGGTGCCCTCGGGCAGACCCATCTCCGATTCGAGTTCGGCGACGCTCTCGCACACCCAGGTCGGCTGCCTGCGAAGCTGCGGGCTCGAACTCGGCGCTGCCATCCCTTCTTCGTACGCCGCCTCGTCGAGGACGAGAAACGCCTGGTTGTCGTTCTGGTACATGGTGAGCTGACCGATGCGGCCCGGATAGGTGTCCTCGGGGACGTACCGCTGTCCTCGTCCGTTGACGAGGATGCCGCGGGCCATCAGCTGGGGGTCGCAGAAGAAGGCGACCTCGCACGCGTCCATGTGCGCCAGTCCCGCACCGAGTGCCTGCGCCATGAGGATGGCGCGACCGTCGTGCTCCTCGACCGTCGCGGCGGGCCGCTTGTAGAGACGCGGCGCGTAGGCCTGCATCATCTCGTCGTTGTACGCGAACGAGCCGGTCGCGAGCACCACACCGCCGTGCGCGCGGACGGTGATCTCCTGTCCGAGTCGGGTCGCGGTCACACCGACGACACGGCCGGTGCCGTCGACGACCAGGCGCTGCACCCGGATGTCGGATTCCACGCGGACACCGAGGTCGGTCGCCTTTCCGATCAGCGTGGTCATCAGAACGTGCCCGGCTCCCTGCTCGCCGTTGCGCGGCATCGGGACCTGCGCGAGGTGTCCGCGGGGCGCCGGCGGCACGAGTGTGTCGAACGGTGCCGCGTTCTCTCCCCCGCTGTACATCAGGGAGTCTTCGACGGGGCATTCCCAGCCGGGCTGGGACCAGAAACTTTCCTTGTACCGGACCCCGCACGCTTCGAGCCACTCGAAATGCTGCACGCTGCCGTCGCAGTAGACATCGAGTTTGTCCTGGTCGACTCCCGGCCCCAGCGCCTCGGCGAGAAAGGTCTTCATGTTCTCGGGGGTGTCGTCGAATCCGCACGCCTTCTGCACCCGGGTGCCGCCGCCGAGGTACACGATGCCCCCGGACAACGCGGCCGCTCCACCGCCGCCGCCGGTGCGCTCGAGTACCAGTACATCGGCGTCGTTCTCCGCAGCACCGATCGCCGCGGACACCCCCGCTATGCCGTATCCGGCGATCACGACGTCGGCCTCGAAATCCCAGGTTCCGACGGTCTCGGAGGAAATCGGACGAATCGGTGAACTACTCATGGGCACAGCCCCTTCCGCATTACAGCCCAGTGGTCTCCTGCGGACCGTAAGCGGACCCGGACCGGTCGGCCGGGAGTATCCCGCTGGTCGGGAGCATGCCCACGCGCAGCGCCGCACATGCGCTTGCGTAGGTGCGACACCCACCACAACCGAGAGGACAACTCCCGTGCAGGACAACACCAGTGAATTCGACGTCATCGTCGTCGGATCGGGCGGCGGGGCGCTGGCAGGCGCATACTCCGCCGCTGCGGCCGGTCTGCGCACCGTCGTTCTGGAGAAGACCGGACTGTTCGGCGGCACCTCGTCGTACTCCGGCGGGGCGATGTGGCTGCCCGGCACCACGGTCCAGGAACGCGCGGGCCTCGGCGACTCGACCGACGCGGCACGCACCTATCTCGCGGCCGTACTGGGCGACGCGGAGAAGGATCGTCAGGAAGCGTTCCTGACCACGGCCCCGGTGCTCGTCGACTTCCTCGAGCGCGACCCGCACCTCGAATTCGAGTGGCGCCCCTTCCCCGACTACTACCCCGCACCGGGGCGTGTGGACGTGGGACGCGCGATCAATGCCCTGGACCTGCCGAGCGAACAGATCGGTGCTCTCCGTGAGCGAATTCGCCCCGAACCGGGACTCGATCGCAACGGTGAACCGCACCCCGACGAAACCCTCATCGCGGGACGCGCCCTGATCGGACGGCTGCTCCTTGCCCTGCAGGGCACCGGCAACGCGGACCTGCGTACCGGCACCGCCGTGCGGTCGCTGATCATCGAGAACGACCGGGTCGTGGGCGTGGAAGCGCTCACCGAGTCCGGGGAAACCGTCCGGATCCGCGCGACCCGCGGCGTGCTGCTCGCCGCCGGCGGCATCGAAGGCAACCAGGACATGCGCAGCGAGCACGGCACTCCTGGTGCCGCGGCGTGGAGCATGGGCCCACGCGGTGCCAACACCGGCGATCTGCACGTCGCGGCTGCCGACGCAGGTGCCGCGATCGCGTTGACGGACGAGGCGTGGTGGTGCCCCGGTGTCGAGATGCCGGACGGATCGGGCGCATTCATGGTGTGCGTGCGCGGCGGCGTCCTCGTCGACGCGGACGGCCGGCGCTACCTCAACGAAATGCAGCCGTACGACCGGTTCGGGCGGGAGATGCTGGCACACGGCGTGTCGCGGTCGGTGCCGTCGTACCTGATCTTCGACTCGCGTGAAGGTGGGCCGGTACTGCCGGCCATGTCGATTCCCGAGGCGAGCGCGGACGATCATCTCGCCGCCGGAACGTGGGTGCGCGCCGACAGCATCGAAGAACTCGCCGCACAACTCGGCATGGACGCGGACGCCCTGCGATCGACCGTCGAGCGCTTCAACGACTCGGCGGCCACCGGAGTCGACGAGGACTTCGCGCGTGGTGAAGACCCGTACGACGTGTTCTTCTGCCCGCCGAGCGAGAACCCCAACCGCGCCCTCACCGCCCTGACCGAGGCACCGTTCTACGCGGCCCGGATCGTTCTCAGCGATCTCGGGACGAAGGGCGGGGTCCGCACCGATACCGATGCGCGGGTGCTCCGTGAGGACGGTTCGGCGATCGCCGGGTTGTATGCGGCAGGCAACACCGCTGCATCACTCAGCGGCCGGTTCTATCCCGCGCCCGGAACTCCGCTGGGAACGGCGATGGTGTTTGCCTACCGCGCGGCCCAGCACATGGCGCAGGCGGACTCGATGCTCCCCGGTGCTGCCGTGACCGAGAGCTAGACGAGGTTGTCTTCGACGGGCAGCCCGAAGGCGTCCTTCCCGTACAGGGCGAAGGCGCGTTCGGGCTCGTTCGCGACGTGCATGCTCCCGGCATGCGCGTCGCGCCACGCCCGTTCGATGACGTTGCCGAGAAACAAGGACGTTCCACCGGCGGTCTTGAACAGCAGATCGATTGCTTCGACGGCCCGTTCGGTGGCTCGTACCTGATCGCGCCTGGTTCGTAGCCGCAGGGAGAAGGGGATGTCGTCTCCGGCCTCTGCGAGTCGCCAGAGTTCCCGGATGTTCCGTTCGAGTTGCAGTACCGCGGCGTCGATTTCCGACGACGCGCGCCCCACCGCGACCTGCGCGAACGGGTCGTCGGCGAACCGTCCGCCACCGAGGCTCAGCCGCACCCGTTCCCGCATCGCCGCCAGGTACTCGTCGTAGCAACCCTCGACCACGCCGACGATCGGCACGGCGACGGTGGTCGCGAAGAGCGACGCGAACGGAAGCCGGTACAGGGGGCCGGCATTGACTTTCTGACCGGGACCGCGAAGGTTCGCGGTGTCGAAGTTGCGCACGACCCGGTACGAAGGAACGAACACGTCGTCGACGGTGATTTCGTTACTGCTCGTTCCCCGCATGCCGACGACGTTCCACACGTCGCGAATCGAGTAGTCGTCACGTGGAACGAGTGCGGTGACGAAATCCAGCGGTCTGCCGTCCGCGCCGACGACCATCCCGCCCAGCAGTGCCCACGACGCGTACTCGCATCCGGACGAGAACATCCACGTCCCCGAAAATCGGTAACCGTCGCCGACCTGACGGAGCCTGCCGACCGGCGCGTACGCGGACGACACGAGCGTCGACTCGTCGCGGCCCCAGACGTCGTGCTGTGCGCGGTCGGGGAACAGCGCGAGATGCCAGGGATGCACACCGACGACCGATGCGATCCATCCCGTCGACCCACATGCCGCCGACAGCGCCCGCACGACCTCGTAGAACCGCATGGGGTCGGTTTCGGTCCCACCGTAACGTCGCGGTTGCAGCATCCGGAAGACGCCGGCGGCAACCAGTTCCGCGATCGTCTCGTCGGGAATCCTGCGCGACTCGTCGATGTGCGCGGCCCGGGCCGCCAATCCGGGTGCGAGTTCCCGTACCGCGTCGAGCACGTGGCAAGGCGTCATGGAGTGCGCTCCCGTCCTGCTACCCCGTCAGTGCGACGGCGGAGTGAATGCCGCCAGGGGTTCGGACGCCGACCAGTCGTGTCCCCAATAGCTGTCTGCGGTGATTTCCTCTGCCGTGTAGAAGGTCTCGTCCACGAGCATGCCTTCGGTACCGAATTCGATGTCCCAGCCGCCCGGTGCCCGGACATAGAACGAGACCATCTTGTCGTTGGTGTGCCGGCCGAGCGTCGACGAAATCGAGAAACCCAGCTTGCCGATCCGGTCGAGTGCCTGACCCACCGCGTCGAGGGTGTCCACCTCGAGCATGAGATGGACCAGACCCGGTGCGCCGAGCGGCGGCGCGGGGCACAACGCCAGGCTGTGGTGGCGGCGGTTGACGCCGAGGAAACGCACGCGCCGGACGGGAGGCGGCGCGGACAGACCACCGAGGCGGGTCGCACCCCGGGGAAGGAAACCCAGTACCTCGGTATAGAACTCGTACGATTCGGCGAACATCGCGGAGGGGAGCACCACGTGTCCGAGGCCCTCCGGCCCGGTGTGGAACGTGCCGCCGAACGGAGTCACGAGCGGGCTGTGGTCGAGCACGGGACCGAAGAACACCTCGGTACGGGTGCCGCCCGGATCGTCGAACGCGATGACCTGTTCGGCGTCGCGGTACGTGGACTCCTCCTCGCTCAGCACCTCGACCGAGATGCCGGCCTTCTCGACCGCTTCCCGGACACGCCGGAGCGCGAATTCGTCGCGCACCTCCCAGCCCACCGCCAGGGCACGGTCGGTGTCGCCCGGAAGGACGATCAGGCGTGAGCGCCGCTCGTCGATCCGCAGGTAGAGCCCGTCGCTCTCGGGTCCGGTGCCGACGGCCATCCCCAGCCCGTCGACGACGAGTTCACGCCAGCGAGCCACGTCGCGTGTCTGAATCCTGACATAGCCGAGTCCACGGATATCCGTCATGTCCGTCCTTTCCTGCCTGGGGGGGTGGAACTAGATCATCGAGCGCATCATGCCCTGCGGTTCCTCACCGAGCTGGGTGAGCGTCGCCGCATGGAAGATCGATCCGGGCACGTGGATGGCGTGGCTCAGACCGGCGTGGGCATCGCGCCAGAAACGCTGGAGCGGGTTGCTCAACTGCAGGGCACCGCCGCCCGCGCGGCCGAAGATCTCGTCGACCGCGGCCACCGCACGCCACGCGGCAGCGGTCTGCGTCCGCCTGCCGACGGCACGCATCTCGAAGGTGACCTCCTTGCCGCGCTCGGTGAGATCCCAGAACCGGTCGACGGTCTCGAGGACGGCGGCACGCGAGGCGGCGATCTCCGCGGCCGCGTTGCCGAGCGCGGACAGCACGTACGGATCCTGCTTGATCGCGGTTCCGGAGACGGTGACCCGTTCACGCTGCGTCTCGATGTAGCAGTTGAGGGCGCCCTCGGCGATACCGATGAGCGACGAGGTGATGCCCAGCGGGAAGATGCACGAGAAGGGGAACTTGTAGAGCGTCTCCTCGCGTCCGGCGTCCTGCCACGCCACGCCGCCCATCACCCGTTCCGCCGCCAGCGTGCGGTACGCCGGGAGAAAGGCGTTCTCGACGATGAGGTCCTTGGAACCGGTGCCACGCAGGCCGACGACGTTCCAGCTCTCGTGGTCGATGCGGTAGTCGGATCTCGGCACCAGCACGTGCAGGCTCTTCGGCGGAGACACCCGCTTGCCGTCCTTGTCGCCGACTGCCGCACCGATCATCACCCAGTCGCAGTGATCGGTGCCCGACGAGAACGACCAGCGGCCGTTGAGGATGTATCCGCCGTCGACGGGAGTCGCCACGCCCATCGGCGCGTAGGGCGAGGCGATCCAGGTGTCGGGGTTCTCGCCCCACACTTCCTGCTGCGCTTTCGGGTCGAAGAACGCCATCTCCCAGGGGTGTACACCCACGATGCCGCTGACCCAGCCCGTCGCGCCGTCCATCGCGCCGATGGCCATCGCCGTCTCCGCGAACTCTCGCGGGTGAGCCTCCAGGCCGCCGAATTCCTTGGGCTGCAACATCCGGATGACGCCTGCGTCGCGGAGCCGTCCGGCACTGCGGTCGGTCAGACGCATGAGCGTGTCACCCTCGGCGCCGTCCGCCCGGATTTCGTCTGCAAACTCTGCGAGGGAGTCGAGGACCTGTCCCATGATGTCTCCAGCTTTCTGATGGCGACGCCCGGTCACCGTGCGAATGTGCTGCCGGCGGCGTCGGAGTTCCGGTGGTGGCTACGGTCTCAAGAGATCGCAGCCGTGCTCCGGAAATGTTCCACTGAGCGGGATCGACCGGGGCCGAGGGTGTTCAGACCGTCAGGACGCCGTGGCGTCGTCCCGCTTCAGGAACGCCAGGACCGTCGCGAGCCACGCGTCGCGGGCCTCGATCATGGTCCAGTGCCCGCAGTTGGGGAACACGTGCAGTTCTCCGCGGCGCAGGTCCCGCATCGGGAGCATCGCCATGTCGACCGGGCTGACCCGGTCGTCACGGCCCCAGGTGAGCAGGGTCGGTGCGGTGATCCGGCCGAGTTGCGCCCAGTAGGGGGTGGCGTCGGAGGCGAGGGCTGCCCGCCCGGCCGCGGCGAATGCCGCGGTGCTGTACATGCGACGCGCGATTTCCAGGGTCTTGGGCTCGGTGGCCAGTGCCCACCGCTCCTCGATGAGCTCTTCGGTGATGATCGCCGGGTCGTACACCATGGAATGCAGCCAGCGGACGAGCTTTTCGCGTGTCGGATCGTCCGTGAACTCCATCAGAAGCTTGATGCCCTCGCCCGGTGCCGGCGCGAAGACCGAACGTCCTGCGCCGCCGATGGTGACAAGCTTGCTCACCCGGTCGGGCTGTGCGATCGCGAACTGGGTACCGACGATGCCGCCCATCGAGTTGCCGATGATCGCTGTCCGGTCGAGGCCCAGTCCGTCGAGGAAGTCGGCGACCGCTACCGACGCCATCGCCATCGGGTGACCCTCGCAGGGGTCACTGACCCCGAATCCGGGAAACTCCAGGACGAGGCACCGAAAGTGCTCGGAAAGGTCGGCGAGCACGCCGCGATAGTTGCGCCATCCGGTGACTCCGGGGCCGGACCCGTGCAGAAGGACGAGCGGTTCTCCGGCACCTGCCTCGTGGTAGCGGAGGGTGCCCCGGTCGGTCTCGAGCGTCCTGGCAGTCTCGTCGTAACTCAATTCGGTCGTCATATCCGAGACGTTCCCAGTGACGGCCCTCACGCGGCGCGCGACCTCCCGGTCACCGGGACGTGCCGGGCGGTCGTCGGTCGTGGCGGGTTATATCCACTCCCCCGATTGGGTGGCGAGCAGCCGCTCCATGGCGTGCGAGGACCACGACTCTGCGGGGACCCGCGCCGTGCGGGTGCCCCGCCGGGGAACGCTCAGTTCGGGATACAGCGCGCGCGAAACGTCGCGGGCCGCCGCCGCGACGAGCGGCGCGGTCCGTTCGAGAAGACCCGCGCGGGTGGGACCGCACAGGGAGATCGAGGCGATGGGCCCCTCGGGTCCCCGAATGGCGGCACCGACACATGCCATCCCGACCGCGGACTCACCGGTTTCGAATGCCAGACCGCGCCGGCTACGGATGCGGTTGAGTTCGAGATGCAGAGTCGACAGATCGTGGATGGTGCGGTCTGTACGGCGGGCGAGCCGCTCGTCGTAGAGGTCGTCGACCTGCTCGGGCTCGAGGCCTGCGAGCAAGGCTTTTCCGCACGCGCTGGCGTAGGCGGGAACCCGGCCGCCGACACGGGACGGCAGTGCCGCGGCGAGCTGGCCGCCGATCTTGTCGAGATAGACGCAGTCACCGCCGTCGAGCACCGCGAGGTGCGCGACCATGCCCGTGGTCATGTGGAGTTCGTAGAGCAGCGGAGCGGCGGCTTCCCGGATCCGGATGTGGCCGTTGTCGCCTTCGGTCATGGCCTTCGCCCGCCGGCCCAGGCAGTAACCGAACGACGCGTGGTCGATCCAGTCGAGCCGAACCATCTGGTCGAGGATGCGATGAACGGTCGAGCGCGGCAGTCGCGTGCGGCACGCGACCTCTTCGAGAGTGAGACGAGACGAGCGATCGTCGAAGGCATCGAGGATCAGGGTCATGCGTTCCACCATCGACGCGGGAAGCTCGCGCTTCGCGGACTCGGCCGGTTTCGCGTAGTCGGACTCTGACATCGGCACCCTTTCGTTCACCTGCACAGAACCCACAGAACGACAAACTGAAATTCATTCTTGTGGTCTGCATCAAAGGGTACTACGGAAGGTGACGAAGTACACACACCGCCCGCACATCCCACTGACCAGGAAGAACCTGTCCACCGATCTGCGGCGCCGGTACAACCGGAGAGCAAGGTGCCCGATCGACCTGCAGTCGTCACGGCAATCGCGTGACCACCGACGAAAGTGCCGAAACAGCCATGACCGAAGTCCCCTCCGCTCTCTTCCGCCCGCTCGCCGTCCGCTCCCTTCGGCTGCGCAACCGCATCGTAATGTCGCCGATGACGCGGTCGCACTCGCCGGGTGGAGTACCGGGACCGGACGTGGCCGAGTACTACCGGCGCCGTGCCGCCGGGGGCACGGCACTCATCGTCACCGAGGGAGTGGCGATCGACCACCCCACCGCCGTCGACAACCCCCGCGTGCCTCACATGTACGGCGAGGCCGCACTCGACGGGTGGCGCCGCGTCGTCGACGCGGTCCACGCCGAAGGCGGCCGGATCATTCCGCAGCTCTGGCACGTCGGGCCGCTGTGGGGAGCCATGACGGCAGATGTCGATCCCGCCCTGACCCCGATGCGGCCGTCGGGAGTGTGGGGAGAACCCGGCGTCACCTCGTACGGAGCCGACTATGTCGCCCGCGCGTCGAAGCCCACGCGCGCCATGACCGACGAGGACATCACGCAGGTCGTCGACGCATACTCCCGTGCCGCAGCGGCTGCGAAGGAAGTCGGATTCGACGGCGTCGCGCTGCACGGCGGTCACGGTTACCTGCTCGACTCGTTCCTCTGGGAAGGAACCAACCTGCGCGAGGACCGCTGGGGCGGCGACCTCCGAGACCGGACCCGATTCCCCGCGGCAGTCGTTGCAGCCATTCGCGCGACCATCGGTGAGGACCTGCCGATCTTCTATCGATTCTCGCAGCACAAGCAACAGGACTACGAAGCCAAGATCGCGCACACGCCGGACGAGCTGAAGGCCGTCCTCTCGCCGCTGGCCGACGCCGGCGTGGACGTGTTCGACGCAAGCATCCGCCGCTTCGATCTGCCCGCGTTCGAGGGCAGCGACCTCACCCTCGCCGGATGGGCCAAGAAGGTCACGGGCGCCGTGTCCATGGCGGTCGGAAGCGTCGGCATCGGCGCAACCCTGCGCGAGAGCCGCACCCAGGGCAGCGCTCCCGTCCGAGACAACCTTCCGGAACTCGAAAGCCGGATGGGCAGGGACGAATTCGATCTGATCGCCATCGGGCGACTTCATCTCGCCGATCCCACGCTCGCGACGACGTTGCGCAACGGCGCGGCGCTGCCGGAATTCGACCGCACCGTCCACGAGGCGGCACTGCTCTGATCTCGGTGCACCGGAGACGTCGGCAGTCTCGATGAGCGGGAACACAACTCGGAGAGTTTGTTACCTCATCTAGAAAGTGATGCGCACCACTCCCGACTGGAGTGAGGAAACCCCGCGGGCCACGACGGGCCGCCGAGAGTCTGGATGCGCAGTGACGTCATACGCTAACGAGCTATCCCACCGGGAGCCCGAACATACTTCCGGCCGAGGACGATTCGACCGCAGGCAACCCGTCTGGGTAATCGTGGCGGTGTTGATCGCCGTCGAGATCATCAGCGCTTTCGAAACTTCCATGATGTTCGCAGCGATCCCCACGCTCATCACGGATTTCGACAGCGACGCGTCGACCGTCGGCTGGGCCGTCACCTCGTTCCTCCTCGTCGCGGCCGCATCTGCCGCGGTCTGTGGCCGCCTCGGCGACATGTACGGACGTGAACGGGTATTGATCGTTCTTCTGGTGGTCGCAGCGGTGGGTTCCATCATCAGCGCCGCGGGCGACAGTCTCACCAGCATCATCGTCGGCCGCACCATCCAGGGTGTTGCCGGCGCGATCCTTCCGTTGTGCATCGGCCTCGCACGTGAGCACCTTCCGTCGGGCAAGGTTCCCGTCGCCGTCGCGCTGATCTCGGGATCCGCCGTTGCGGCGGGTTCGGCGTCACTGCTGGTCGCGGGGCTGCTCATCGACTACGCCAGCTGGCACATGATCTTCGTCGTCGCTGCCGCGTACTCGGTGTTCGCGATTCTGCTCGTGTGGTTCGTCCTGCCGTGGCGGCCGCCGACCGGCACGAAGGAGAAAATCGACTACGTCGGAGCGGTGACATTCGCGGCATCCGTCGCTGCGATCCTCCTCGGCGTCAACAAGTCGCAGGCCTGGGGCTGGGCCGACGGCCGGACCCTCGGCCTGATCGTCGGTGGCGCCGTCGTACTCGTTCTGCTCGTGCGGTGGGAGTTGCGCGTGCCGTCACCGATCATCAATGTGCGCCTCTTCGCCGGACGCAAGTTCTCGCTGACGATGCTCGCGACGGTCGCGATCGCCGCAGGACCGATGGGCGTCGCCACCATGATCATCCCGATCATCATGCAGACACCCACGTCGGACGGCTTCGGCCTGGGCCTGAGCGCAACGCACGCGGGCTGGTTGTCCTTCATCGGGTCGATGTTCGGTTTCGCGTGCACACCCCTCAGCGGCCGTATCTCGGCGGCCGTCGGGTCCCGCGTATCGATGTTGATCGGCAGCATTCTCTTCGTCGCCAGCACCGTGACCATGATGACCGCTCACAATTCGGTCGTGGCGATGACCGCGATGGTCGTGGTGGTGTCGGTCGCCACCGCATTCGCCTACACCGCCCTGCCGAACCTCATCGTCGAGGCCGTGCCCGAACGCAACACGAGCGAGGCGACCGGCACGAATGCGGTGCTGCGTACCGCAGGGCAGGGTGTCGGCACGTCCGTCGCCACCATGTTGCTCGCGTTCGCGGCCACTCCGATCGGTGGCCTGAACATGATCGGCGTCATGTTCCTGGTACTGGCGTTCATCGCGATCGCGCTCACCGTGATGATTCCCCGTGGCGTCCCGGACGCAGTCGCCTCCTGACCCATCCGACGTCTTCTCGTTTCCTCCCGGCATGAGGAGGCACCCTGCGCGCCCGGTTCCGCCCGGGCGCGCAGTGCGTTCATCCAGAGGCCGGCCGACTGTGTCTACTCGGGCGTTCCATGTATGTCGGGCCGTAGGCAACAAATCCGAACCGGGAGTAGAGCGGCTGCGCATCCTCCGTATGCAGCATCCACCGGAAGTCTGCTGCGTCGATATCCGACAGCAGGCACTCGAGCACGGCGCTCCCGACGCCGTCGCCCCGATGCTCCGGGAAGACGAATCCGTCTGCGATGTACCCGTAGGCGACACCGTCGGACGACACCCGGACCGCGCCGAGCAGTTGCCCGGAGTCCGGCTCCCTCGCGGCGTAGATCTTCCAGGCACTCTCGAATTGTTGCCGTATCCGATCGCGCGACCGCCACCTGTTCCAGTAGGCGTCGCCGGTCAGAAAATCCAGGACACGGGACAGTTCGTCCTCCGACAGTCGATTGTCGACGACGATGCTCATGGATCGCCCCCCTTCCAGCACTGTGCTCGCGACTATAGTGCCGCACGCAGAAAGCCCCGTCCAGCCCTGCGATCAGGGCGGGACGGGGCAGTCATCCCTGGTGAGGGAGTCGACAGTTCTGTCAGCGGTTCATCAGGGCACGCATCGCTTTCGCTGCTCCTTCGACCAGCTCGCGACGAGGGAATCCGCTGCGCTTCACCGCTGCGTCGTAGTTTCCGCCCGCGATCCACACCGGACCGTCCTCGAGATGTTCGAGGCCTTCGCGTGCAACATCTTCCGACTCCGAGACACGCATGCCGGGGACATCGAAGTTCAGTCCGGCGCGCACCATCGCGGGGGTGCGCGTGACACCGAGGACGAGTTCGACGACGTGCACGCCGTAGGGCTTCAGTTCGAGCCACAGGCTCTCCGCGAACACCCGGCTGAACGCCTTCGACGCCGAGTAGATGCTCTGGTGTTCCGAACCCATGTAACCGGCGAGCGAGCCGAGCAGCATGATCCCGCCGCGGCCCCGCTCCTTCATCGGTGCGCCGAACAGATGGGCAAGTTCCACCTGCCGGTGCACGTTCAGGTCGATCACGCCGCGGAATCCGTCCAGGTCTCCGGTAACGAATTCGTGTCCGTAGCTGTTCGCTCCGGCGTTGAAGATGAACAGTCCGACCTCGAGATCCGCTGTTGCGGCGCGGATCTCGTCGACTGCGTCGGGGGCGAGCAGATCCAGCGCGAGAGTGCGTACCTGTACGCCGTTCTCGCGGGCGCGGTCCGCGGTCTCCTCGAGCGGTCCGGGCTTCCGTGCGATGAGCACGAGATCGAATCCAGCACGGCTCAATTCGTCAGCGAAGGCGGCGCCGACACCCTCCGATCCTCCGGCGATCACGGCCCACGGGCCGTACTGTGCACGATCGAGGTTGAGGGGTTCGGTCATCGCGGATCCTCCGGAGTGGTCGGGTCGAAGCTTCATTGGACAACAGGTGCTGGCACGGGCGCGTCGTCGTAGACGTCGAGGACGCCCGACGCCGCCGCGCGTGTGATGGTTTCCGCGAGCCGGGTGCACGCCATGCGCGGGGCACCCGGGCGCCCGTCGCGGCCGGCGTCGTCCTGCACCTGAGGACAGCGCCGGCGCGCGTCGGCGTTCCACTGGATGGAGGTGTGCTCCCAGCTGTTCTTCTGAACCAGCACTTGCGCCGAGCACTCGGCACACCGCAGCGGTTCCATCCGGTTCTCCATCGTTACTACTCCTACCCCGCGCTGGTGGGTTGTTCCTCGAGTGCCTTGCGGGCGATGTTGGCTTCGACTTCCTTCATCCACGCAGCAACCGGGCGCGTCGTGTCCATCTCGAACTCGAAGCGGTCGGTCATCTCCGGCTTCACCTCGTCCACGTCGACGTAGAACTGCTCGTACCAGCGGCGAAGCTGGTACACCGGGCCGTCCTCTTCGCACAGCAGCGGGTTGTCGATGCGGGTCTTGTTGCGCCAGATCTCGATGTCCTGCTCGAAGCCCTTGGCGATGAAGTTGCCGAACTGCTGCGCGACCTTCAGTGCCTCGTCGCCTTCGAAGCGATCGGACTTCTTGACGATCATTCCGTACATCAGCACGAACTTGTTCTCGGAGACCGGGTAGTGGCAGTTGATGAGGGTCGACTCGATGTCGTAGCCCTCGTACTCGTAGACCAGGTCGTCGATCATGAACGACGGCCCGAAGTAGCTCGCGTCCGAGCGACTGCCGAGCATCCGCGGCTGGCCCGCGGCGTGCGGACGGGCGTCCTCGCGCGCCTTGCCGCGCATGAACTGGCTGGCCACGTGACCTTCGAAGACGTTCTTGAAGTACGTCGGGAAGGAGTAGTGCACGTAGAAGAAGTGCGCCATGTCGACGATGTTGTCGATGAGTTCGCGGCAGTTGGTGTCGACCTCGGTCCGGTACCAGACCCAGTCGGTCCACTCGTCGCTCAGCGCGCCCTCGATCCGGGGGATCGTGACGTCCGCCGGCGGCGGGTTGCCCTGCGGGTCGTTCCACACGAACAGCAGACCGTCCTGCTGGAGCGTGTGCCACGCGCGCGTCTTCGCGATGGGCGGAACCCGGCGGGCGTACGGAATGTTGGTGCAGCGGCCGTTGCCGCCCCAGCGCCAGTCGTGGAACGGACACGCAACCTGGTCACCCTTGACGGTGCCCTGGCTCAGATCGCCACCCATGTGACGGCAGTAGCCGTCGAGGATCTTGAGCTCGCCTGCTGTGTCCGCCCAGACGACGAGCTTGGTGCCGAAAGCCTCCACGGAGTGCGGCTTGCCGTCCTTGAAGGACTCGGCGAGGCCGAGGCAGTGCCAGCCGCGCGCGAAACGGGTAGGAGCAGAGCCCGCGACGATCTCGCGGACCTCGGTGGTGTCGGAAGTGCCCAGGCTCACGGTCGTCCGTCCTTTCGGGGGATTGGGAAGTACGGGGGTACACCGGCGGAAATCGGCACGTGTTGTGCCGGTCGGGGTCTCGCCGCTTCGATGATCCTGACGCTAGGTGATCACCGTCACGCCCAATCCCGGCGTCTCACTGGGCGGGACTCACGAACTCCGGGTGTCGGACGCCGACCAGAACGCGCGCATCGACGCGATCCGGCCATCGTCGGCGAAGGTCATGACATCGATCGGTTCGAAGACGTACTCGGTCCCGTCCACCTCCGAGGTCACCCGGAAGTGGAAGGCCGCTTCGTTGCCTGCGATCCGCAGGGTGAGCAGTTCCGTCGAGTTGCGCGAGTGCTCGAGTCCCGCATACAGCGGGAGGATCGCGTCGCGTCCCGTGCGCACGTCGCTGCCGACGGGGTCCTCGACGGTCGCAGTGTCGGTGTAGAGGTCGGCTATGCCGGCTGCGGACGACGCCTCGATCCGCCGCAGGTACTCGGCGACGGTGGCGCGAATGCGGTCGGGGCCCGGGATTTCGTTGTTCACGGCGGCCTCAGACGCTCTGCGCGGGCGCCGGCACGGGGAGCAGCGCAGCCCTGCCGTTCGCGGCGAATTCGGCCTCGAGACGCGCGCGTGCGTCGTCGTCGAAGGGCACGTACTCCGCCGTACGCGCGACACGTACGTACACCGTGTCGTCGGTGTTCCAGGCGGCCGCACGCAAAGGCGCCTTGTCCACCTTGTTGCTGCCGGTCAGCGGGATGTGGCCGGTCACCCGGACGAAGCGTGGCCACCACTTGTCACCCATATCCGGCTGCTCGGCGAGGAACGCGCCGAATGCTGCCGGGTCGAACACCGATCCGGGGTCCAGTTCGACAGCGCACATCACCTGGTCCCCGGTGGCGGGGTCCGGAACAGCGAAGACGGGCGCGGAGAGGATTCCGGGGCACCGATGCAGAACCCGCTCGACCGGAGCGGCCGAGAAGTTCTCGCTGTCGACCCGCAGCCAGTCCGACGACCGGCCCGCGAAGTAGAAGAACCCGTCGGCGTCGCGATAACCGAGGTCACCGGACCAGAAATCGTTCCCCTTGATCCGGTCCGCCATCGCGCCGGGATTCTTGTAGTAACCCTCGAAGGTGTGGGCTGTGTTGCGGGCGACGATCTCCCCGACCGCTTCACCGTTGATCAGGCGGCCCGTGTCGTCGAACTCGGCCGGCGGGCATTCCTCGCCGGTGACCTCGTCGAGGATCCGCACGTCGACGCCGCCCACCGCGACTCCGAGCGAACCGGTCGGGGTATCGGGAGTGCGGTTGATGCGGAAGACCCCTTCACTCGAGCCGTACCCCTCGATGACGGTGCAGCCGAAGCGCTCCGAGAACCGGGCGACGTCCACTTCGGAGGCTTCGGTCCCGAATGCCACTTCGAGTGTTCCGTCCCGGTCGCGCGGATCTTCGGGACGGCTGAGGACATAGGCGAGCGCGCGCCCGACGTAGTTCACGAAGGTCGCACCGTAGCGATGGATGTCGTCGGCGAAGCGGCTCGCGGAGAACTTCCGGATCATGCTCACGGTCGCACCCACGCTCATCGCGGTACCGAGGTTGAGCATCAGGGCGTTGCCGTGGAACAGGGGCATGCACAGGTACGTGACCGAGTCGCGGCGCATGTGCGTGCGTTCCGAGAGCGGCCCGAACAGCCGGGCGAGCCGGCCCTGGCTGACGACGACCGCCTTGGGAGCGCCGGTCGAACCCGAACTGAACAACAGCAGCGCGATGTCGTCCGGCGACGGCCGGGTCTCGGGAAGCTGGGCACCACGGAACGGTTCGAGGAACGCGCGGTATCGCGGGCTGTCGACGTCGAGGATCTTCTCGGCGGGCAGGCCGTGGTCGGTGCCGGCGACGAGATGCGCCAGGCGCGACTCGGTGATGATCAGGTCGACGTCGGCGTGCCGGACGTCCCGGGCGATTTCCGGGCCGCTTCGGCTGGCGTTGATCCCCACCACCACGGCACCGGCGAGTGCTCCCGCGCCGATCCAGAACACGAAGTCCGGAACGTTCTCGAGAAGCACTCCGATGTGGCGTTGCCGTCCCTCGGGCAGTGGCACGGTCGACACGAGCGCCGAGGCACGATCGGCGCTTTCCTGGACAACTTCGTCCCAGGTCCAGCGCTGGTCCTCGAAGCGCAGTCCCACCTTGGCGTCGCCGCGGCGAGCTCGCACTACTTCGGCGAACGTGTCCAACTCATACCTCCAGATAGTCACGAGCGATGGGGCCATCACGGGC
This sequence comes from Rhodococcus sp. BL-253-APC-6A1W, assembly GCF_012843405.1. Taxonomy (NCBI): domain Bacteria; kingdom Bacillati; phylum Actinomycetota; class Actinomycetes; order Mycobacteriales; family Nocardiaceae; genus Rhodococcus; species Rhodococcus sp. BL-253-APC-6A1W. The sequence continues at coordinate 2,968 of NZ_JABAFB010000021.1, read as the reverse complement.
AGTCCGATCACAACAGACGCTCACGCGGCGCCGCGCCGGATTCCCGGCCAGCGGGAGCGCACGCGAGGGCTTCTAGCTCTGGGCGAAGACCGCGCGGCCTCCCGACAGCACTGCTCCTGCCTCGGTGGTGACGTCGAACCGCGCCTCGGACGACGCGCCCCAGGCGCGGATCTCGGCGGTGTCGCCGGGGAAGACCGGGGCCGCGAACCGACCGGACAACGCGACGAGATCTGCGGGGTGTGCTCCGAGCTCTTGCGCGAGCGGCAGAGTCGTCGCGGCCAGCGTGCACAGTCCGTGGAGAATCGGCCGCGGCTGTCCGATCCCGGCTGCGGCGTCCGGATCTATGTGGATGTGGTGACGATCGCCGGTGAGCCGGTACAGCGCGGCCTGTTCCGCGTGGGTGGTGAGGAGTGCGGTCGAGTCGGGTTCGCCGTCCGGTTGCGCGGGGGCGGACGGACCGCGGTCCCCGCCGAATCCGCCCGCTCCCGGCGCGAACAGCGACCATGTGGCGACGAAGTACTCGCTTTCCACCACAACCTCGAAGACTGCGGCGCGGCCCTTGTCCCACACGTCCCCGACCCGAGCCGTCATCGCGATGCTGCCGGACTTCGGAAGCGGGCTGAGAACGTCCAGCTGCTGGGAGCCGTGGAGTGCGGTCTTCGTATCGAATGCACCGAGCGATCCCAACGCATCCGGCGCCCACTGCGCCAAGGTCAGAGCGAAAGTCGGCAGCACCCGGAGGCGGTCCTCGAAGACGAGGTCGAGGTCTGTGGCGCGAGCCCCCACAGCGAGCGCATACAGAATCGCGTCGCGCTCGTCATAGGTGACCGTGCGGGTGCCGAGTTCGGCACCGCGCCAGGTTGCCGGGGTCGGCGTGTCGGTCGTGGTTGCATCGTGTGCGGGCATCGTTTCGTGTCCTTTCCGAGCGTGCTGATCGCACGCTAGGCACCCCCTGTAGCGGGGGTCACCGAGCATCCCACTGACCGGTACATTCGAACAGGGCGTTCATCGGCGTGAGAGATTCTTGCGATCCGATCCACGAGGAGGGGCATTCGTGCAGCGTGCAGGATCACCGGCGACTCACCGGTCGTCGGCGACGACCGGTCCGAGCCGGACCGCCACGCGATCCGGACTCGGCGGTGCACGATGAGCATTCCGTCGGATCCCTTCCCCTTCCTGGACCAACTCATCTCCCGGCTCACCGGGCCCGGCGGCGAGTTCGAGATCGTGATGGACGAGGTCCTCGGTACCTCGATGCCGGTCATGCGTAAACGGAACCGCGCGGTGGCGGATCTGCTGTCGCAGTCGCTCGTCTGGGGTGATCGCGAGTATCTCGTCACGGCCGACCGCCGCATCACCTTCGACGAGAACGCGAGGGAGTCCTATGCCCTCGCCGCCGCGCTGCGCGAGAGATACGGCGTGCGTGCGGGCGACCGGGTAGCCATCCTGTCGGCCAACAGACCCGAGTGGGTCACCGTGTTCTGGGCGACCCAGGCTCTCGGCGCCATCACGGTCGGGCTCAACGCATGGTGGGTGCAACCGGAACTGGAGTTCGGTATCCGCCATTCCCGCCCGCGCATCGTCTTCGTCGATGCTCCGCGTGTCGAGGCGGTCACGAAGATCGCCCCGAGCGACACGGTGGTGCTGTCGGTCGAGACGGATCTGCCCGCACTGATCGCCGAGTTCGACGGCCGGCAGCCACCGCCCCCGCGAATCGACGAGGACGACCCGGCAGTCCTGCTGTACACCTCCGGTACGAGCGGGGATCCCAAGGGGGCGTTGCACTCTCAGCGCAACCTCTTGGCCGTCGTCGATTATCAGCGCTACACCGAAGCGATCCACACGATCTGGACAGGCGAAACGTACGACCGCTCGGCCCCGTCCGATGCCCGCTACCTGCTCACGTCGTCGATGTTCCACATCACGAGCCTGCACAACACGATCGTGCCGCGGCTGGCGATGGGAAGCACCGTGATCATGAACCAGGGATGGTTCGACGTCCACCGTGTCCTGGAATTCATCGAACGCGAACAGGTGACGCACTGGCTGGCCGTGCCGTCGATGGCGGCACGCATGCTCGAAGACGAGGACCTCGACCGGTACGACCTGACGTCGCTGACACGGTTCACCCTGTCCTCGGAACCGTCCACACCGGAGTTCAAACAGCGCCTGCGCGAGCAACTCCCGTTCGGACGGCACGCGATGGTCGACAGCTACTCCATCACCGAATGCAGCACATCGATCGCGGTGGCCAGCGCACAGGAACTCGAGAAGCATCCGGGTACCGTCGGCGTCCCGATCATCACCGTCAGCCTCGAGATCCGCGATCAGTACGGCGAATGGCTGCCCGACGGCCACGTCGGCGAGGTATGCGTCCGCAGTCCATTCGTCATGATCGGGTACTGGGACGACGAGAAGGCCACCGCCGAGGCGATCACGCCGGACCGCTGGCTTCGGACCGGCGATTTCGGGGTCGTCGAGGAGGGCCGGCTCCGGCTGGTCGGCCGGCGTGCGGATCTGATCCATCAGAACGGCGAGAACATCTATCCCTCCGAGGTCGAACGAGTGCTTGCCCAGCATCCTGCCGTGCGCGAGTGCGTGGTGACGGGAGCACCGCACGCCGACTGGGGGCAGGAAGTCGTCGCGGTGGTCGTGCTCGTCGCGGGAACGACGGTGACCGAGGAGGATCTGACCAAGTTCGCCGCCGAGCACCTCGCCTATTTCAAGGTACCCACGCGGTGGCGCCTGACCCATGATTTGTTGCCCCGCAACTCCACCGGAAAGATCGTCCGTAAGGGCTGGCGCGGTACGCACGGTCCGGAAATGTGAACGCCCGGGCGGCTCCTGCTGCGGCGTGCGTAGTAGGAGCCACCCGGACGTCGGCGTCAGGGGATCAGCTCAGGCGTTCGAGCACCATCGCCATACCCTGACCACCACCGACACACATCGTCTCCACACCGAACTGCTT
>NZ_JABAFB010000020.1:0-33771 GCF_012843405.1 Rhodococcus sp. BL-253-APC-6A1W | reverse complement strand
GTGCCGTCCGGACGGAACACCGGCTTGAGCTGGCTGACCTTCTCGTACGTGGTGCCGGCGCGCGGGCCGTCGTCGGTGGAGACGACGGTGCCGTCGGCCAGCGTGACGGGCGTGATCTCCTTTGCGAAGAACCCCGACTTGATGGCTTCCTCGGCCCGGTTGTGTGAGCGGACGCCCCACCGGTCCTGGTCTTCGCGGGAGATGCCCGTGTAGGACGCGACGTTCTCGGCGGTCTGGCCCATCCCCAGGTACACGTCCGGGAGCAGACCGTCCTTGCGCGGGTCCGTCCAGGCGACGCCGCCCTCGGCCAGCGCGGCACTGCGCGCCTGCGCGTCGTCGAACAGCGGGTTCTTGGTGTCGGGCAGGCCGTCGGCATTGCCGGTTACGAAGCTCGACACCGACTCGACACCGGCGGAGATGAACACGTCGCCCTCGCCGGCCTTGATCGCGTGCAGCGCCATGCGGGTGGTCTGCAGCGACGACGAGCAGTACCGGTTGACGGTCACGCCGGGAAGGAAGTCGTAGCCGAGCTGCACGGCGACCACGCGGGCGATGTTGAAGCCGGACTGGCCGGCGGGCTGTCCGCAGCCCACCATCAGGTCGTCGATCTCCGCCGGATCCAGGTCCGGAATCTTCGCGAGTGCCGCGGCGACCATCTGTGTCGCCAGATCGTCGGGGCGGATCGACGCGAGCGAACCCTTGCGCGCGCGCCCGATGGGCGATCTCACGGCCGACACGATTACTGCTTCGGTCATCTTCTCTCCTCGTATTCGTTATGTAACAGGTTGGGGCCGAACGTAGTACGCCCTCAGATTTCGAGGAAATCGCGTTTCGGCGAGAGAGCTGTGGCGCGGGCGAGCGTTCCGGGCTCCTGTGCCCCACAGGGTTCGTGTGCTAACTTACCAAGCAATCGCTTGGTTTGGTACAGACGTTAGGAACATGCCATGGGCATCACCTCGACCTCCGACAGCGCCGGTATCACCACGGTCACCGTCGACTTCCCCCCTGTGAACGCCCTCCCCTCGCAGGCGTGGTTCGACCTGGCCGACGCGGTCCTCACCGCTGGTAAGGACCCGAAGACGCACGTCGTGATCCTCCGAGCCGAGGGCCGAGGCTTCAACGCGGGCGTCGACATCAAGGAAATGCAGGCCACCGAGGGTTACGAGGCCCTCATCGCCGCCAACCACGGTTGTGCCGCGGCCTTCGCAGCGGTCTACGACTGCGAGGTTCCCGTGATCGTCGCCGTGAACGGCTTCTGCGTCGGCGGCGGCGTCGGCCTCGTCGGAAACGCCGATGTCATCCTCGCGTCCGACGACGCGGTCTTCGGCCTCCCCGAGGTGGACCGGGGTGCACTCGGAGCGGCGACGCACCTCGCGCGTCTCGTGCCGCAGCACCTCATGCGCACGCTCTACTACACGGCACAGAACGTGACTGCCCAGCAACTCGAGCACTTCGGTTCCGTCTACAAGGTCGTCCCGCGTGACGAACTGGACGGGGCCGCACGCGAGGTCGCCGAGATGATCGCGGCCAAGGACACCCGCGTCATCCGCCGGGCGAAGGAAGCGATCAACCGCATCGACCCCGTCGATGTCAAGACCAGCTACCGCATCGAGCAGGGCTTCACGTTCGAGCTCAACCTCGCCGGGGTCGCCGACGAGCATCGCGACGAATTCGTCGCCACCGGAAAAGCCCGGACCAACAGCTGAAGTCCCCTCTCTCACAGGAGTTCGAAACCCATGCGTGACAAGAGAATGTCGCTCGACGATGTGGTCGGCGAGCTGCGCAGCGGAATGACCATCGGCATCGGTGGCTGGGGTTCGCGCCGCAAGCCGATGGCACTGGTCCGCGCGATCCTGCGATCGGACATCACCGACCTGACGGTCGTGACCTACGGCGGCCCGGACCTCGGCCTGCTGTGCTCGGCCGGGAAGGTCAAGAAGGCGTACTACGGTTTCGTCTCCCTCGACTCGGCACCGTTCTACGACCCGTGGTTCGCCAAGGCCCGCACAGGCGGCGAGATCATCGCGCGCGAAATGGACGAGGGAATGGTCAAATGCGGCCTCGAGGCCGCCGCCGCGCGCCTTCCCTTCCTTCCGATCCGCGCCGGACTCGGTTCGGACGTCGTCGAATTCTGGGAAGGCGAACTGAAGACCGTCACCTCCCCCTACCCGGGGCCGGACGGCACCGAGACCTTGATCGCAATGCCCGCACTGAACCTCGATGCGTCGCTGGTGCACCTCAATATCGGTGATGCACACGGCAACGCCGCGTACACGGGTGTCGATCCCTACTTCGACGACCTCTACTGCATGGCCGCCGAGAAGCGCTACGTCTCGGTCGAGCGGATCGTCGACACCGAAGAACTCGTCAAATCCGTTCCGCTGCAGTCCATCGTTCTCAACCGGATGATGGTCGACGGTGTTGTCGAAGCACCCGGCGGTGCGCACTTCACCCTCGCGGGTGACAGTTACGGGCGCGACGAGAAGTTCCAGCGTCATTACGCCGAGTCGGCCAAGGACCCCGAGTCCTGGCAGAAGTTCGTCGATCGCTTCCTGTCGGGCAGCGAAGACGACTACCAGGCCGCCGTCCAGAAGTTCGCAGCCGAATCCAAGAGTGGGGAGCAGGCATGACCACCACCGAGACCGTCACGCGCGCCGAGTACTGCGCGGTCGCGTGCGCCGAGATCTTCTCCGGCGCAGGCGAAATCATGGCCAGCCCGATGGCCACTCTCCCCCAGATCGGCGCCCGGCTCGCCAAGCTCACCACCGAGCCCGACCTGCTGATCACCGACGGGGAAGCACTCATCCTCGCCGAGGTTCCGCCGCTCGGCGCCAAGGCCCCGATCGAGGGATGGATGCCGTTCCGCAAGGTGTTCGACGTGGTCGCGTCCGGTCGGCGCCACGTGGTCATGGGTGCCAACCAGATCGATCGCCACGGTAACCAGAACCTCTCGGCCTTCGGTCCGCTCCAGCACCCCACCCGCCAGATGTTCGGCGTGCGCGGCGCCCCGGGCAACACCATCAACCACGCCACGAGTTACTGGGTCGGCCGGCACACCGCTCGGGTGTTCACCGACAAGGTCGACATCGTCTCGGGCGTCGGATACGACAAGATCGATCCCGAGAATCCGGCGTACCGGTTCCTGAGCATCCCCCGCGTCGTCACCAATCTCGGTGTCTTCGACTTCGGCGGCCCGGGCCACACGTTCCGGGCACTGTCGCTGCACCCCGGTGTCGAGGCCGCAACTGTCGCCGAGAACACCTCCTTCGAGGTTGCCGGGCTGAACGAGGCCGGCGTGACCCGCGAACCGACCGCCGAGGAACTGCGGCTCATCCGCGAGGTCCTCGACCCGAAGAGTCTGCGCGACCGCGAGGTCTCCCTGTGACAACCCTGCGCACGCCCCTCACGGAACTGGTGGGCATCGAACATCCCATCGTCCAGACGGGCATGGGATGGGTGTCCGGTCCCCGCTTGACCGCGGCAACGTCGAACGCGGGCGGCCTCGGCATCCTCGCCTCGGCAACGATGACGTACGCCGAACTCGAGGCCGCGGTTGCGAAAACCAAGTCCCTCACCGAGAAGCCGTTCGGCGTCAACATGCGCGCCGACGCCTCGGATGCGGCAGAGCGCATCGATCTGCTGATCCGGGAGAACGTCAAGGTCGCGTCGTTCGCGCTGGCCCCCAAGAAGGAACTGATCGCCAAGCTCAAGGACCACGGCATCGTCGTGATCCCGTCGATCGGCGCCGCCAAGCACGCGGTGAAGGTCGCGTCGTGGGGTGCGGACGCCGTGATCGTGCAGGGCGGTGAGGGCGGTGGGCACACCGGCCCGGTCGCCACGACACTGTTGCTGCCGAGCGTGCTCGACGCCGTCGACATCCCGGTGATCGCCGCGGGTGGTTTCTTCGACGGGCGCGGGCTCGCCGCTGCCCTCTCGTACGGCGCCGCCGGCGTCGCGATGGGCACCCGGTTCCTCCTCACGAGCGACAGCGCGGTACCGGACTCCGTCAAGCAGCAGTATCTTGCGCGGGGCCTCCAGGACACGACCGTCTCACTCAAGGTGGACGGCATGCCGCATCGCGTGCTCAACACCGATCTCGTGGACAGCCTCGAACGGTCCAGTTACGCGAAGGGTTTGGTCGCGGCGGCACGCAATGCGACCAAGTTCAAGTCCATGACCGGGATGAAATGGTCCACTCTCGTCCGGGACGGTCTCGCGATGAAGAAGGCGAGCGATCGCACCTGGCAGCAGATCATCATGGCCGCCAACACTCCGATGCTTCTGAAAGCCGGTCTGGTCGACGGTAATACGGAAGCCGGTGTCCTCGCCTCCGGCCAGGTCGTCGGCATGGTCGACGACCTGCCGAGTTGCCAGGAACTCATCGATCGGATCGTCGCCGAGGCGGTCGAGCGAATCGACGCTCTCGGCGCCCTGCGCGAGTCGGGACGACCCGCAGCCTGATCACGCCCTCGTAGCACAGCAGCACCCGGCCACCACGTGGCCGGGTGCTGCGGCGTTTCCCGGCAAGGGGGAGCGCCGGCACGGTACCGTGCCCCGAAAAGCTGTCACGGCAGGTCGGGGGTCCCGCGTGCGAAAAGCAATGTCCCGGGTGTCGGTCGCGGTGGCGATCACGACGATCGCGCTGGCCTCGGCCGTTCCGGCAGTGGCCGACCCGTCCGGTGGTTCCGATGCGGTGGCGTGGCAAGCAAGCGTGGACGTTCCCGACGCCTATCCCGGGACCGCAGTCGATTGGGACGTCCCCATCACGCTCAGCGACGGTACTGTGCTGCGGGCGAATGTGTTCCGGCCGGCGAATGCCGACGGCTCGCCCATTGCCGAGCCGACGCCGGTGGTACTCAACCTCACGCCCTACACAAAATTGCTGTCCACGCTCGCCTCAGTGGCCATGGAGGATCCGTCCGTCGGACCGGTCGTCGAGGATCTCGGCACCACCTTGAATCTGGGTGCCCCGCTCGACGGGATCACCGAACTCGCGGCCCCCGCATCGCAACTCGGTAAGGCGTTCGGACTCAACCGCGACCTGGTGCAGAACGGGTACACCCAGGTCGTCGTCGACGTTCGCGGCACCGGATTCTCCCACGGTCAGTGGCAGATCCTGGGTCCTCGCGAACAACAGGACACCGTCGAGGTGATCGACTGGGCGGCTTCGCAACCGTGGTCCAACGGCCGCGTGGGGACGACGGGCGTGTCGTACTCGGCGATCAATCAAATCCAGGCTGCGGGGCTTCGGCCCCGTGCTCTCGACGCCGTGTTCGCGGTCGAACCCGGCAACGATCTTCTCCGCGACATCGTCGGAACGGGTGGCGCACTGGGCATCGGTTTCATGCCCGCCTGGCTCGGCCTCGTCAACGGGCTCAAGTGGTTGCCCGATGTGCAAGCGCTGATCGAGGGCCGGTTCGACGCACAGTGGTTACGAGATCGGCTCGCCGATCCCGCCACGAAGATCCCGGAACTGCTGGAAGTCATCACAGCTCCGACTGTCGACGACGTGTCTCCCGGCGCTCTGGAGGTCGCACAGGACGGACCCTTCTACCAGGATCGGCAGGCGGACCTCGAGTCGATCACGGTGCCTACTTTCGTATTCGGGAACTGGCACGACATCTTCGCGAACAGCGAACCCGACATCTACAACCGGATTCCCGTCGAACCCGGCCGTAAGCAACTCGTCATGGGCGACGGGTACCACGCCGTGACGGGTACGAGTTTCGGCACGCCGGGGCATCCGCCGAACATCGCTGCACTGCAGCGCGCGTGGTTCGACCGGTGGCTCCGGGATATGGACAACGGAATCGAAGAGTACGGGCCCGTGACACTGTTGCAGCAGGGCGGCGGCTGGACCACCACCGAGCACTTTCCCCGCGCCGGAGTCCGCCACCAGAAGCTGTTTCTGGCGGCGGCGCCGAGCGGGAGTGCGGGGCATGCGGCACACGACGGGACACTCGTGTCCACTCCCCCGGTCGACGCGCGACGCCTCACCGTGACGCCGGGATTGCGCGGGTTCTGTTCGCGGGAAGGCGCGCAGGGCACGGCCGGCATCACGGTGTTGCTCGGCTCGGCGTGCAGCAAGGACTCCCGGTTCCACGAGGCCGAGGCACTGACGTTCACCACCGATGTGCTCACCGAGCCGATCGTGCTGTCGGGACCGATCAACGTGCACCTCAACACCACCCTCGACGCCACGGACGGATTCTGGTCGGTGTCGGTCAACGACGTTGCCCCGGACGGGCGCTCCACGGTCCTTTCCAGTGGTTCGCTGGTCGCCTCCCTGCGCGCGATCGACGATTCCCTGAGTGAGTTCACGGCCGACGGCGACTATGCCGAGGCACACCCGAGCCTCACTCTGGCGACGAGACAGCCCGTTTTTCCGGGCGAGCCGACATCGCTCGACATCACCACCATCCCCACGGATGCGGTGGTCGCACCGGGGCACCGACTGCGCATCGATGTGTATGCCGCGAACGTTCCGCGGTCACTTCCACTGGGACCGATGACAAGAGAGAGTGGACTGCGTCCGCAGCACCTCGAGCTCGACCCGACCGCACCGAGTTTCGTCACTCTGCCGACGGCGGGCTGACCCAACTGGGAGAATGAGTCGTCAGCACCGCCCGGGTGGTCGCGCAACCACGACGCGGTGTGAAGTGTGCAGCCACCACCGTGAAGCGTGCCTCGATGCCGAAACTGACGCCGTTCTATGAGAACGTCCAATCCCATTACGACCTGTCCGACGACTTCTTCGACCTGTTCCTGGACCCGACGCGCACCTACAGTTGTGCGTTCTTCGAGACCGACGACATGTCGCTCGAGGATGCCCAGAAGGCGAAGATCGACCTCTCCCTTGGTAAGTGCGACCTCCGGCCGGGCATGACGCTGCTCGACATCGGGTGCGGATGGGGGTCGACGATGCGGCGGGCGATCGAGCGGTACGACGTCAATGTCATCGGCCTGACCCTGAGCCGCAACCAGTACGAGCACGTCTCCGAGATGATTTCCGGGCTCGCGCTGGGGCGCCGCTCCGCGGGAGTCCGATTACAGGGCTGGGAGGATTTCGACGAGCCGGTGGACCGCATCGTGAGCATCGGTGCTTTCGAGCATTTCCGCCGGCGGCGCTACGACGCGTTCTTCGAGCGCACCTCGCGCATGCTGCCCCCGGACGGCCGGATGCTGCTGCACACCATCGTCGGCCACTCGCGGCAGTTGCTCGAGGACATGGATGTGGAGGTGAACCGGGACGACGCGCTGTTCCTGCGGTTCATCCTCAGAGAGATTTTTCCCGGTGGGCAGCTTCCGGAACGGGACATGATCATCACCGGCGCCCAGCGCCACGGCTACTGGGTGCAGAACATCGAATCGCTGCAACCGCACTACGTGCACACACTGGATCTGTGGGCGCGCGCACTGAAAGCGCGCCATGACGAGGCAGTCGAACTGGCCTCCGAAGAGGTCTATCAGCGGTACATGCGATACCTCACCGGCTGCGCGGAGAATTTCCGGCGGGGCCTGATCGATCTCCAACAGTTCACCCTCGTCAAGCACAACCGGAGCCGAGCGGGCAGCCACCGTTCAGGATGACGACGATCACAGAAATCTGCATTGGTCGCTGTAGACATTCCGGTTTGTCGGTTGTAGATTATGTGTTGTAAGTGAGAGCGAGTCCGAAAGAGGGCGAGAACGAACTGCCCGCTCAGGAGTCGAAAAGGCTTGGAGTAGGGCGCGTCGAGGCAGTGAGTTGAGTAGGTAAACCTCGAAGCGTCCGACTCCATCGGGGTCGGAGTTGGTGCGGCCCCAGGACATAAGGAATTACCCGGCTTGGAGGTGGTGCGCGGTCAGTTATCGAGATCAGGTTCCGTCCACCGAGGCGGGACACAGGTAGAAAGGCCGACCGACCAGTTGGCCCGTGCAAGTAGATATCTACGAACGTAAACCCCTGGGCCCCGGCGCCGTAGGCGCCGGGGTCCCCGTCCATGTATACGAAGGGCGACACGCACACCTCGTGAAACAGAACAACGACGCCGAAGACAAGTTCGACGACGAGAACTTCCCTGCGTACAGCATGGGACGCGCCGCCGAGCTGCTCGGCGTCACCCAAGCCTTCCTCCGGAGTCTCGACACCGCGAACCTGGTCAATCCGATGCGGTCGGAAGGCGGGCACCGGCGGTATTCGCGATATCAGCTCCGCATCGCCGCCCGCGCGAGGGAACTCGTCGACCAGGGCACCGCACTCGATGCGGCGTGCCGGATCATCATCCTGGAGGATCAGCTCACCGAAGCCCTCCGCATCAACGACGAACTGCGCCGAAGCAAACACGACGAGTAACCGGCAACGCGGTCAGCAGCACCTCGCGCCGGGGTTCGCGTCCGCGTCCGCGTGACGCTCCCGCCAGTACTGACGCTCGCTCGGGACAGGACATCCCGGGTGGAGCCTGCGGTGCAGTTCCACGTAGCGCGCATAGTCGTGGTCACCCATCAACGCTCCGAGCCACCACCACACTCGGCGCAGTACCGCGGTCATGAGGTGCCCGTCTTCTCGTGAGCGTGCCGGCGCAACGGGCCGTCCCGAGTCACCGCCGCACCGGGAGGCCGGACCTTGCCCGACGCGATCAGTTCGTCCCACTGCTTCTGCAACTCCCGCTCGGCAGGGGTCGGAACGAACCCAGCGGGAGCGAAGATCTTGGACGGTACGTCCGGCGACTCCGTCGTCGGAAGCCCACCCGCACGTACGGCCTTGACGCACACGACGAGACCCGCCGCTACCACGACGAGCACGAGTCCCGCGAACACGATCGACAACGTGCCCTGGATGAACGTGTTCCGGATGACCGCGTCGATCTCGTCGAGGCTGTCCGCCGACCCGAACGCGGTCGCGCCCGAGTTCTTTGCGTCGACGAAGGCGCGGTGCTGTGCCCAGTACCCCACCGCCCGGTCCGAGGAGAAGATCTTCTGCCAGGACGCGGTCATCGTCACGATCAGGTCCCACACCAGCGGTACACCGGGAATCCACGCCCACTTCGTCATTCCCTTCTTCACCACGATGGTGAGAACGACGGTCAGCGCGATCGCCGCGAGCAACTGGTTGGCGATGCCGAACAGCGGGAAGAGGGTGTTGATGCCGCCGAGCGGATCGGTCACGCCCATCAGCAGGATCGCGCCCCACGCGGCGACCACGACCAGCGAGCAGAACCATGCGCCGGGCCGCCAGGACGGATCCTTGAAGCGGCGGGCCGGACCACCGAAGTTGCCGAGCGAGTCCGAGAGCATGAAGCGGGCGACGCGGGTTCCCGCATCCACGGTGGTGAGAATGAACAGCGCTTCGAACATGATCGCGAAGTGGTACCAGAACGACTTGAGAGCGTCGCCACCGAACAGGTCGCTGAGCACCTGGGACATACCGAACGCGAGCGTCGGCGCACCACCTGTGCGGGAGATGATCGATTCCTCCCCGACCGCTGCCGCGGCCCCGGCGATCTGCTCGGGAGTGATATCCGGCGACGACAGGCCGAGTCCGTTGACGTAGGCCGCCGCGGTCTCCGGGGTGCCTCCGGTGAGCACTGCGGGGGCATTGAGCGCGAAGTACAGGTGCTGATCGATGATGCAGGCCGTGACCAGCGCCATGATCGCGACGAACGACTCGGTGAGCATTCCGCCGTATCCGATCAGCCGGATCTGCTTCTCTTTCTCGAGCATCTTCGGGGTGGTGCCCGACGAGATCAGGGCGTGGAAACCGGACAGTGCGCCGCACGCGATGGTGATGAACAAGAACGGGAACAGCGAACCTGCGAACGCGGGTCCGTTCCCGGCGACCGCGAACGACGACACGGCCGGCATCTCGATCACGGGACGGGCGACAAGGATGCCCACGGCGAGCAGGATAATCGTGCCGACCTTCATGAACGTCGAAAGGTAATCGCGCGGCGCGAGCAGCAGCCAGACCGGTAGTACCGACGCCGCGAACCCGTAGGCGATCATCAGCCATGCGATGGTGACCGGAGAAAGGGTGAACCATTCCGTGCCCCAGTTCGTTTCGGCGACCCAGCCGCCGGAGATGATCGCCAGCAGCAACAGGGCCACTCCGATGAGCGAGACCTCCGCGACTTTGCCGGGTCGCAGGAACCGTAGGTACACGCCCATGAACAGGGCGATCGGGATGGTCATCGCGATGGAGAACAGCCCCCACGGGCTCTCGGCCAGGGCATTGACCACGACGAGTGCGAGTACCGCGATGAGAATGACCATGATGACGAAAACCGCGATCAGGGCGGCGGTTCCGCCGACAACGCCGAGTTCCTCGCGCGCCATCTGTCCCAGGCTGCGCCCACGGCGCCGCGTCGAGATCCACAACACGAGGAAGTCCTGGACCGCTCCGGCGAAGACCACTCCGACGACGATCCAGATCGTGCCGGGCAGATAACCCATCTGCGCGGCGAGAACCGGACCGACGAGCGGTCCCGCGCCTGCGATCGCGGCGAAATGATGACCGAACAACACCCGCCGGTCGGTCGGCATGTAGTCCTTGCCGTTCTCGAGCACCTCGGCAGGAGTGGCACGATCGTCGCGCGGTTGCACGATCTTTCGCTCGATGAACTTGGCATAGAACCTGTACGCGATCAGATAGGTACAGACCGCCGCGATGACGAACCACACGGCGTTGACGTCCTCGCCGCGCACCAGCGCGATCACGGCCCAGGCGACGGCACCGGCGACCGCCAAGAGGACGAACACGATGCGCGCGGTCAGCGACATCGGAGTTCGATCGACGACGCCGACCGGCGGCAGATCCGGGTCCGTACGGAGATATTCGACGTACTCGCGGCTGTGCGGCGACTGCTCGACGGCCATTTCGGCTCCTCACCGGGGCGGCGCGGGACCGTGCGCGACGCCACGGTGGTCCGCGTCGTCGCGCACGATGCTGGCCTGCGTCACGCTACTCGCGCGAAGCCGGTGAGAACCGGGAAAATGGTCCGAATGCAGAGGTTCGGGTGCGTACTGCTGCGCCGACGTACGGCGTCAGCCGCGCGCCGCCATCCGCGCCCGGACCTCGGGACGCCGCAACGGCGGAACGGTGCGGGGAGGCTGTCTCCGTTCGGGCAGCGACGCCAGCAGCCTGGTGGTCGTCGCGGCTACCTCGGCGACAGCCCGGTCGAACGGCTCCCGGGTCGCGTCGGACAAGGACTGGATTCCGGTGACCTTACGGACGTACTGCCGGGCGGCCGCCTCGATTTCCTCGGCGGTCGCTGCCGGCTCGAGTCCGCGCAGCTCTGTGATGTTCCGGCACATATCCCGAAGGGTAGTCCCGAACCACCGTTCCGACAGCGCCTAGCACGATACGGACGTATACCGGCAGCGCATCACCGAACCGTCGCGTCGGTAACACGCGCGCGGTGTCCGCCCCGGCCGGCAACCGGGGCGGACACCGAGGACGTCAGGAGTCGAGACGCTCGATGATCGTCACGTTGGCAGTGCCGCCGCCTTCACAGATGGTGAGCAGGCCGTAACGACCGCCGGTGCGCTCGAGTTCGTTCAGGAGCGTCGACATCAACTTGGTGCCGGTCGCGCCGAGGGGATGACCGAGCGCGATCGCGCCGCCGTTGACGTTGACCTTCGCCGGATCGGCGCCGATCTCCTTGATCCAGGCCAGCACCACCGGTGCGAACGCCTCGTTGATCTCGATCAGGTCGATGTCGTCGATCGTCAGGCCGGTCTTCTCGAGGGCGTACTGCGTCGCCGGGATCGGCGCGGTCAGCATGAAGATCGGGTCGTCGCCGCGTGCGCTGAGGTGGTGGATCCGCGCGCGGGGCTTCAGGTTGTACTTCTTCACGGCCTCGTCCGACGCGAGCAACACCGCGGAGGCTCCGTCGGAGATCTGGCTCGCGACGGCTGCGGTGAGGCGGCCGCCTTCCACGAGCGGCTGCAGCGACGCCATCTTCTCGAGGCTGGTCTCGCGCGGCCCCTCGTCGACGGTCGCGTCACCGAGCGGCACGGTCTCGCTGTCGAAGCGGCCTGCCGCGATGGCGGCCTTGGCGCGCTCGTGACTCTGCAGAGCCCACTGCTCGAGCTCTTCGCGGCTGATGTCCCACTTGTCGGCAATCATCTCGGCGCCCTTGAACTGCGACACCTCGTCGCTGCCGTAGCGCTCTGTCCAGCCCGTGGACCCGCCGAAGGGCGTGTCGAAGCCGTACTGCTGCCCGGCCGTCATCGCCGACGAGATCGGGATCTGCGACATGTTCTGCACGCCGCCCGCAATGATGAGGTCGGCGGTATTGCTCATGATCGCCTGAGCGCCGAAGTGCAGCGCCTGCTGGCTCGACCCGCACTGGCGGTCGACGGTCACCCCGGGCACGTGCTGCGGGTACCCGGCAGCGAGCCAGGCGGTGCGGGCGATGTTGCCGGCCTGACCGCCGATGGCGTCGACGCAGCCGAACACCACGTCGTCCACATCGCCCGGGTCGATTCCGGTGCGCTCGACGACGGCCTTGATGACGTGCGCGCCGAGATCGGCCGGGTGCACGCCGGACAGTCCGCCCTTCTTCTTGCCGATCGGTGTGCGCACCGCGTCGACGATGTAGGCCTCGGTCATGATTGCTCCTTATGCAGATCCGGGTTCGACAGTCCGTCGAGAACGATGGAAAGGTACTGCTGCGCAACTTGTTCTACGGTGAGGGCGCCGCCGGGGCGATACCAGCGCACCGCGACCCACACGGTGTCGCGGACGAACCGGAAGACGAGTTCGACATCGAGATGCGGCCGGAACGTACCGTCGGCCACGCCACGCTCGAGGACACCTATCCACAACTCCCGGAATTCGGTGTTCCGTTCGGCGATGTACGCGAAGCGTTCGCCCTCGAGGTGCTTGGCCTCGTCCTGGTAGATCGCCACCGCCGAATGCGACCTGTCGATCGACTCGTACGAGGTGGTCACCAGAGCCTCGAGCGTCGCACGGGAGTCGAGCCCCGACGCGACGATCTTGTGATACCGGTCGAACAGGTCGTCGAGGAATCCGCGCAGGATCTCGTCGACCATCGATTCCTTCGAATCGAAATGGTGGTAGAGGCTCCCCGAGAGAATCCCGGCCGCGTCGGCGATGTCGCGCACGGTGGTCGCGCGGACGCCCCGCGAAGCGAAGAGATCGGCAGCAATGGCGAGCAGTTCGGCGCGGCGTCCCGACTTACCGTTGCTGTCGTCGCGAGATGGAGTCATGGAGACATCCTTTCAAGCTGCCGCGCGCGGTCCCGGTTGCGGGGAGCCGCGCACGGGCGCATCAGGCGCGCTGCGAGGAGACGGAGACGACCTCGCCGGTCAGGTATGTGGTGTAGTCGCTCGCGAGCATCGCGATGGTGGCTGCGACTTCCCACACCTCCGCGGCCCGGCCGAAGGCTTCACCCGCGGCAAGCCGGTCGAGCAGTTCCTCGCTGGTGACCTTCGCGAGGAAGGCGTGCCGGGCGATGGACGGGGCGACCGCGTTGATCCGCACTCCGTACTCCGCGGCCTCGATCGCCGAGCATCGGGTGAGCGCCATGACGCCGGCCTTCGCCGCGGCGTAATGCGCCTGCGAGTGCTGGGCACGCCAGCCGAGCACCGACGCGTTGTTGACGAGCACGCCGCCGTGATCGACCGAGCGGAAGTAGCGCAGCGCCGCGCGGGTCGCGCGGAAGGTGCTGGTGAGGGTGATGTCGAGGACGCGGTCCCACTGGTCGTCGGTCATGTCCACGATCGGGGTTTCCCCGCCGAGACCCGCGTTGTTGATGAGCACGTCGATGCGGCCGAGTTGTTCGGCGGCACCGGAGATCAGGGCATCGACCTGTTCGGTGGACGAGACGTCGCACACGATCGACGCGACCTGCTGCTCGGGAAACTCCGCCGCGAGCTTGTCGGCGGCCTCACCGAGACGACGCTCGTGGAAGTCGGAGACCAGCACGTCGGCGCCCTCGAGCAGTGCGCGCCGCGCCGAGGAGAACCCGATTCCGGTTCCTGCGGCGGCGGTGACGACGACCTTCTTCCCCGTCAGCAGACCGTGGCCCGGTGTTTCGACGGGCGCGGTGGCCAGGGGTGAAATGGCGCTGGGCGAAGTGGTCACGGACGTGCCTCCCGGGGAAGGCCGAGCACGCGCTCGGCGATGATGTTGCGCTGGATCTCGTTGGATCCGCCGTAGATGGTGTCGGCGCGGGTGAACAGGAACAGTCGCTGCCACTCCGCGAGTTCGAGGTGTTCGGGGTCCGTGAGGACGGACGGCGTGCCGGCGTGGTCGTGGTCGGGACCCACCAGCGAGGCCGCACCTTCCACGTCCATCGCCAGTGCGCCCAGGTCGCGGTGCCAGTTGGCCCAGAACAGCTTCGCGACGGATGCCTGTCCCGGATCTGCGTCGTCCAGGGTACGCACCGCGTGCGCCCGCATCACCCGTAGTCCGATGCGGGCACGGGCGATCTTCTCGCGGACGGCAGGATCGTCGAGCGCGCCGTTCGCCGCGGCGACATCGGTGATGGTCCGGAGTTCGCGCGCGAACCCGATCTGCTGGCCGAGGGTCGAGACACCACGCTCGAAGGTCAGCAGGCCCATGGCGACCTTCCAGCCGTCGCCGGGTGTGCCCACCACGAGGTCGGCGTCGGTCACGGCGTCGTCGAAGAAGACTTCGTTGAATTCGGACGTGCCGGTGAGTTGCTGAATGGGACGCACCGTCACGCCGGGCTGGTCGAGCGGTACGAGCAGGAAGCTCAGGCCGTGGTGCCGGGACGATCCCGGTTCGGTGCGGGCGACGACGAAAGCCCACTGCGCGACGTGCGCGAGGGAAGTCCACACCTTCTGCCCGTTGATGACCCACTTGTCGCCGTCGAGACGGGCGGTGGTGGAGACGTTCGCCAGATCGGAGCCGGCGCCGGGTTCGGAATAACCCTGCGCCCACAACTCGGTGACATTGCGGATTCCGGGAAGGAAGCGCTGCTTCTGTTCCTCGGTTCCGAATGCGATGAGGGTGGGGCCTAGCAGCTCCTCGCCGAGGTGGTTGACGCGCGCGGGGGCGTCGGCTTTCGCGTATTCCTCGTGGAAGATGACGCGCTGTTCCATCGTCGCGCCCCGCCCGCCGTATTCGGTGGGCCAGCCGATGCAGGTCCAGCCCGACGCCGCGAGGTGGCGATCCCACGCGAGTCGTTGTTCGAAGAATTCGTGTTCGCTACCGGGTCCGCCTTTGCCTCTGAGCCCGGCGAACTCGCCGGTCAGATTCTCTTCGAGCCACTGTCGTACGGTGGCCGCGAACTCCGCATTGTCCAGGCTCTCGCTCTCGTGCACGTCTGTACGATAACCTACCAAGCAATTGCTAGGTAGGGAGCTACGTGAACACAACACCCGGAACCACGCCGGCCGCCCTCATCCGTGCCGTCGGCGACCACGCGAACGGACTCGCCGTCGTCGACGGCGATACCCGTCTGACCTTCTCTGAATTGCACGACCGTGTACGGGACTTCGCTGCCGCACTCGTGGCCCGCGGATTCCGGCCCGGTGACCGCGCCGCCATCTGGTCCCCCAACACTTTCCACTGGGAGATCGCCGCTTTGGGCGTGCACTGGGCGGGCGGAGTCGTCGTCCCCGTCAACACCCGCTACACGGGCAGCGAAGCCGCCGACATCGTCGAGCGAGTGCACGCCGCAGCCCTCGTCGTGGCCGGGGAATTCCTCGGCAGCGACCGTTTCACCCAGTTGCGCAACGCTGCACCCGAACTCGTCCTTCCGACCGTCGTGCGGGTCCCGCTGGGCGGGAACGACGCTCCCCGCGACGACGTATTCGAGTGGGACGACTTCCTGGCAACCGCGACCGAGGATCTGCGCACCGAGGCCGACGCTCGCGCGAACGCCGTGCAACCCGACGATGTGGCCGACATCCTTTTCACTTCCGGCACCACCGGCCGCAGTAAAGGCGTACTGAGCGCGCATCGCCAAACCATCGGTGTCGCCGACGCCTGGGGTGACTGCGCCGAACTGTCTCCCGACGACAACTATCTGATCATCAACCCGTTCTTCCACAGCTTCGGCTACAAGGCCGGCTTCATGGCGGCACTGCTCGAGGGTGCGACGGTGATCCCCATGGCGGTGTTCGACACCGAGAAGGTCATGGAGATCGTGTCACGGGAGAACATCAGCGTGCTTCCCGGAGCACCCACGATCTACCAGTCGATTCTCGATCACCCCCGGCGCGACGAGTACGACATGTCGACGCTCCGCATCGCCATCACGGGAGCCGCGCCGGTGCCCGTCTCCCTGGTCGAGCGGATGCAGCGGGAACTGAGCTTCGACGCGGTACTCACCGCGTACGGGCAGACCGAAGCCGTGGTCGCCACGATGTGCCGGGTCGACGACGATCCGGTGACCGTGTCCACCTCCTCGGGCCGCGCCACCGCCGGCTTCGAGGTACGCATCGGTGAGAAGGACGAGATCCTGCTCCGCGGACCCAACGTGATGCTCGGATACCTCGACGATCCCGAGGCGACCGCCGCCACCATCGACCCGGACGGCTGGCTGCACACGGGCGATGTCGGCGTGCTCGACGAGCGCGGTTACCTCGACATCACCGACCGGCTCAAGGACATGTACATCAGCGGCGGGTTCAACGTGTACCCGGCCGAAGTCGAAGCCGCGTTGCTCCGTGTTCCCGGGGTACACGAGGTGGCGGTCATCGGGGTGCCCGACCCGCGCATGGGCGAGGTCGGGCGGGCGTTCGTCGTCCCACTGGACGGGCAGCAGCCCACAGAGGACGACATCATCGCGTATGCCAAAGAGAAACTCGCCAACTTCAAGGTTCCGCGGTCGGTCCGGTTCGTGGACGCACTGCCCCGAAACCCGTCCGGCAAGGTACTGAAAAACGTTCTGCGTGAGGAGAAGTCATGACCGTCCCGTTCGAACCCGACGTCGTCACCTACGAGGTGCGCGACGGCGTCGCGATCGTCACTCTCAACCGTCCCGACTACCGCAACGCGCAGAACTCGGTCATGACCTACGCCTTGGACGCCGCATTCGAGCGGGCTGTCGAAGACGACGAGGTGAAGGTGATCGTGCTGGCCGGCAACGGTAAGCACTTCTCCGCCGGCCACGATCTCGGCACCCCGGGCCGCGACCACCACGTGCACTACGACAACAAGGCCGTCATGTGGTGGGACCACGTGGACAAGGCCGGCGGCGACCAGCGTTACGCCCGCGAGATGGAGGTGTATCTCGGGATGTGCCGCCGTTGGCGTGAGATCCCGAAGCCGACCATCGCGTCGGTGCAGGGAGCGTGCATCGCCGGCGGCCTCATGCTCGCGTGGGTGTGCGATCTGATCGTCGCCTCGGAGGACGCGTTCTTCTCGGATCCCGTGGTGCGCATGGGTATCCCGGGCGTCGAGTACTTCGCGCATCCGTGGATTCTGGGAACGCGGTTCGCGAAGGAGATCCTCTACACCGGTGATCGCTTCAGCGCGCAGCGCGCCTACGAGGTGGGCATGGTCAGCCGGGTCGTTCCGCGTGAAGAACTCGAATCCGAAACCCTCTCTCTCGCCTCGCGTATCGCCGAGATGCCGCGCTTCGGCCTGGCACTGACCAAGCGCGCCGTGAACCAGTGCGAAGACCAGATGGGGATGCGCAACGGCATGGATTCCGTCTTCGGCCTGCACCACTTCGCGCACGCGCACAACGCCGAAGTGGGCGCCGACTCGCTCGGTGGCATGAACGCCAAGTCGATGGCCGCGAGCGCGCGGCCCACCCAGGAAGGGAAGTAGTGGACCTCGAACTCGACGACGACACCCTCGCGTTCCGCGACGAGGTGCGCGCGTTCCTGAAAGAGAACGTGCCGCAGACTCCGCTGAAGTCCATGGACACCGCGGAAGGTTTCGAAGAACACCGCCGGTGGGAGCAGCAACTCGCCGATGCGCGGATGTCGGTCGTGTCCTGGCCGGCCGAACTCGGTGGCCGCGATGCGAATTTGCAGCAGTGGGTCGTGTTCGAAGAGGAGTACTACCGTGCCGGTGCGCCCGGGCGCGTGAGCCAGAACGGCATCTTCCTGCTCGCCCCCACGCTTTTCGAACACGCGCACCCCGACCAGCTCGCACGGATCATGCCGCGCATGGCACGCGCCGACGACATCTGGGCCCAGGCCTGGTCCGAACCCGAGTCGGGCAGCGACCTCGCGTCGTTGCGCTCCACCGCGACTCGGGTCGACGGCGGCTGGCTGCTCAACGGCCAGAAGACCTGGAGCTCGCGTGCCTCGTACGCGGACATGGGTTTCGGTCTCTTCCGGTCCGACCCGGATGCGCAGCGACACAAGGGCATCACGTACTACATGTTCGATCTGCGGGCCGAGGGCGTCACCGTCAGGCCCATTCCCCAGCTCGACGGTGAGCCGGGGTTCGCGGAGATCTTCCTCGAGAACGTCTTCGTGCCCGACGATCCGGCGAACCCCGGCGAGTCCGGAGTGATCGGCGCGGTCAACGAGGGCTGGCGGGTTGCGATGAGCACCGCGTCCAACGAGCGCGGGCTGTCGCTGCGCTCCCCTGGCCGGTTCCTCGCGGCCACCGACCGCCTGCTGCGCAGCTACCGCGACTCCGACCTGCACGGCGATACGGCGACACGCAACCGCGTGGCCGACGCGTGGATCGGCGCACGTGCCTACGAGCTGTCCACGTGGGCAACGGTCACCCGTCTGCAGAGTGGTGGCCAGCTGGGCGCGGAATCGTCGATCAACAAGGTGTTCTGGTCCGAGTGGGACATCGCGACCCACGAGACCGCTCTCGGCCTGCAGGGACCGGACGCCGAACTCGTCGACGGCTGGACCGACGGTTACCTGTTCTCACTGTCGGGCCCGATCTACGCCGGCACCAACGAAATCCAGAAGAACGTCATCGCCGAGCGGCTGCTCGGCCTTCCGAGGGGTGACCGATGAGATTCGCACTCGACGAGTCGCACGAAGACTTCGCGTCCAGCATCGACGCCCTGCTCACCAAGTCGGATATGCCCGCGGTGATCCGGGCCTGGAACACCGGCGACACCACCGCCGGTCTCGCAGTGTGGCAGCGGCTCGCCGACACCGGCGTCAACGGGTTGCTCGTCCCCGAGGAGCACGACGGTCTCGGTGCCGACGCGGTCGACCTCGTCGTTGCCCTCGAGCAACTGGGCCGCCACGCCGTTCCCGGACCGGTCGTCGAGACCGTCGCGGTGGCGCCGGCGTTGCTCTCCGCCGTGGCACCCGAGAAACTCGCCGCGCTCGCCGGCGGGTCGCTCGCCACCGTCGCTTTCGCACCGCATGTCCCCTATGCGGTGGACACCGACGTCGCGGCCCTGGTGCTGCACGTCGCCGACGGAACCGTGTCGGTGGGCACTGCCGGACCTGCGCGCGAGTCGGTCGATCGGTCACGCCGCCTGTCCGAAGTCTCGCCGTCCGAGACGCTCGGCACGACCGATACGGCCGCGGCGTTCGACATCGGCGTACTCGCGTCGGCCGCTCAGTTGCAGGGTCTCGGCCGGACGTTGCTCGAGACGACCGTCGAATACGCGCAGCAGCGCAAGCAGTTCGGACGGGCGATCGGCTCCTTCCAGGCGATCAAGCACCACCTCGCCGAGGTGGCCGTGGGTCTGGAGATGGCCCGCCCTCTCCTGCACGGCGCCGCACTCGCGATGCGCGACGGGCTTCCGACCGCGTCGCGCGACGTCTCGGCCGCCAAGGTGGCCTGCGGGGACGCCGCGTACCGGGCCGCTCGCACCGCACTGCAAGTGCACGGCGCGATCGGCTACACCCAGGAATACGACCTGTCGTTGTGGATCACCAAGGTCCGTGCCCTCGTCACCGCCTGGGGCACGCCGGACGCACACCGGGCGCGGATCGTCGACGCGCTGGAGAAGGCCGAGGTGGCGTCGTGACGTTCGAATCCGAAGACCGCGCTGCACTGCGCGAGTCGGTGCGGATGCTGCTCGCCAAGCACTCCGACTCCGCCGCGGTGCGCAAAGCGATCGCCTCGCCCGACGGGTACGACGCCGACCTGTGGACACGGCTCGTCGAGCAGGTGGGCGTGGCCGCGCTTGCGATCCCGGAAGAATACGACGGTGTCGGCGCGTCTCTCGCCGAAACCCACGTGGTCCTCGAAGAACTCGGCCGCACGCTCGCACCCACGCCGTTCCTCGGCTCCGCGGTTCTCGCCGCGCAGGCGCTGCTGCTGTCCGGTGACGCCGACGCCGCAGGGCGGCTGTTGCCCGGAATCGCCGCCGGCGAGATCGTGGCCGTGTGCTGGGCGTCGAAATCCGGCTGGGACACCCCCGGTGTCGTCGCCGACGGTGACGTCCTGACGGGCACCGCTCACTATGTGCTCGGTGGAGACGTGGCATCGGCACTGCTCGTGCTGGCCACCGACGGCGACACGACCGCGTTGTTCGAGGTGGACCCCGCCGCGGAGGGGGTGACGCGCCGCCGGGTACCCACAATGGATCCCACCCGCAGTCTGGCGGAGGTCTCGTTCTCCGGGGTCACCGGTACCCGTGTGCCGTGTCCTTCCGACCTCGTCGAGCGATTGCGGTCGGTCGCGGTGATCGCGGTGTCGGCCGAGCAGGTCGGGGCGGCGCAGGCAGCGCTCGATCTCACGGTCGAGTATGCCAAGAACCGCAAGCAGTTCGGCCGGGTGATCGGGTCGTTCCAGGCGCTCAAGCACCGCATGGCCGACATGTACGCGCTGGTCGAGACCGCGCGGTCGATGTCGTACGCCGCTGCACTGTCGCAGGATCCGCAGGACGCGTACGCCGCCAAGGTCTACTGTTCGGAGGCTTTCGAGCAGGTGGCGTCGGAAACGATCCAGTTGCACGGCGGTATCGCCATCACGTGGGAGCACGACGCGCAGTTGTACTTCAAGCGTGCCCACGGCACCGCCCAGTTGTTCGGTCCGCCGCGCGCGTATCTGCAGGCGATCGCGGGCTGACCGGGAATTCGTCTTTCGTCCGTGCCGATTCTCCATGCCGGGACCGCGCCGCCTCGTAGCCCTGCACCAGGGCTCGGGGTGGCGCACCCGTCCCGCACGGATGATTGAGCCGGAGCCGCAGTGGTTAGCCTTGAGGGATGACGACTCCCGACATCACGCTGAATTCCGGAACCACGATCCCGCAGCTCGGCCTGGGAGTGTGGCAGGCCGACAACGAGGAAACCGAGAGCGCAGTCCGAT
The DNA here is from genome assembly GCF_012843405.1 of Rhodococcus sp. BL-253-APC-6A1W. Classification (NCBI taxonomy): domain Bacteria; kingdom Bacillati; phylum Actinomycetota; class Actinomycetes; order Mycobacteriales; family Nocardiaceae; genus Rhodococcus; species Rhodococcus sp. BL-253-APC-6A1W. The sequence goes on along the minus strand of NZ_JABAFB010000020.1, from coordinate 12,599 downwards.
TCGCGCTCGACGAGGCCGGATACCGGCACATCGATACGGCAGCCGCGTACGGCAACGAAGAAGGCGTCGGTCGGGGTCTCGCCTCGTCGTCCGTCCCGCGTGAGGACATCTTCCTCACGACGAAGCTCTGGAATTCCGACCAAGGCTACGACCGGGCGCTGGCAGCGTTCGACGAGAGCCTCACCCGTCTGGGCACCGACTACGTGGATCTGTACCTCATCCACTGGCCCCTGCAGGACAACGACCGGCTGCTGCGCACCTGGGAGGCGCTCGAGAAGATCGCCGAATCCGGTAAGGCGAAAGCAATCGGTGTGTGCAACTTCGAGCCGCATCATCTCCAGTTGCTCGTCGACCGCGGCGGCATGCTTCCCGCGGTCGATCAGGTGGAACTCCACCCGCATCTCCCCCAGCACGAAATCCGCACCTTCGCATCCGAGCACGACATCGCCGTCGAATCGTGGAGCCCTCTCGGCGGCACCAGCAACGCCGGCTGGGGCCCGCTCTCGAAGCCGAACACCCTTCTCACCGACCCGATCATCACGCGGATCGCGGACCGGCACAGCGTGTCGCCGGCACAGGTGCTCATCCGCTGGCACCTGCAGAACGGACTCATCGTCATCCCGAAGTCGGTCCACAACGATCGCATCGCCCAGAACATCGACGTGTTCGATTTCGAACTCGACGACCTCGATCTGAGCGAGATCGCGACGCTCGACGACGGTGTCCGGGTCGGGATGCATCCGGACGAGATGAACATGGGTGCCCCTGCCTGATCCCTTCCCTTCCGGGAGTAGAACGTGTTCTCATTGCTGCACGCGTTCCACGTCGGAGAGGCAGCGATGAGCGAGACGACCACCCATTCGATCCTGGGAACTCCGGTCGAGATGCCGGTACAGGTCCGGACCGCGACCGCATTCATGGGCGTGTTCTCGGTTCCTGCGGTACGTGCGCAAGCCCTGATCGCCCCCACGGGCCTCGATATCCTCCGGTACCGGCCGGGTCGAGGACTGTGCACGCTGGTGTTCGTCGACTACGTCGACGGTGATCTCGGGCCGTACAACGAGTTCGGAGTCTGCTTTCTCGTCCGCGATCACGAGCGAGCCGGTGGGGGCGTGGTGCAGGACGTACGGCAGTTGGTGACCGGCGGTGCCGGCGCGCTGATCCATCGTCTGCCCGTGGACGGAGAGTTCACGCTCGCGGCCGGTCGCGGCATATGGGGTTTCCCGAAGACCTTGGCCGACTTCGACGCCGATCACCGGGGCAACATCAAGCGAGGTTCGGTGAGCGCCGACGGAGCGCTCATCGCGAAGCTGACCGTCGCGCCCGGGATCGGGCTTCCCGGCAAGGGGATCGCCGCCTCTCTCGCCGCCTACTCCCACCTCGACGGGACGACGCGACGCACCACCTGGTCGATGAATCCCAGTGGGGTGCGCACCCGGCCGGGAGGGGCCACACTCGAACTCGGATCGCATCCCATCGCGGACGAACTGCGGTCGCTCGGCCTGCCTCGTCGCGCGCTCGTCACCTCGTCCATTCCGGATCTGAAGATGACGTTCGGGGACGCCACCCGGGTGACTTCGTAGACCCCCGCCCTTCCGGGACCCCGCCCTTCCGGGACCCCGCCCTTCCGGGACCCCCGCCTTTCTGGAACCGCTGCCTTCCTAGAGCACGACTCCGTCCCCGGCGCCCTGGAGTCCGCGGAGACGGCGCACGGCGTCGTCGAGGTGCTCGTCGAGCATGCGGTGCACATGGTCGGCCGGCGCGGACCGGATGGCGGTGCGCAACACGACGTGCTCGTCGACCTGCTCGCCGAGGACGGGATAGGTGGTCTGCAGCGCACCCAGGCACATGCGGGTCTCGACCAGAAGGGTGCGCGCCGCCCGGATGAGCCGCGGGCTCGAAGAACTCGCCACCAGTATTTCGTGGAAGCGCTGATCGCCGTCGGACACACCGGCCGGGTCGTCGCGCTCGGCGGCAGCGCGCATCGCGTCGACCGCGGGGCCGAGATCGTGCCACGCCTGCTCCCGGCGGCCTTCGAGGATCAGGTCGAGGGCGCCACCCTCGATGACCCGGCGGCTGCGGTAGATGTCGACGACGTCGTCGAAAGTCAGTTCCGTGACGAAGATTCCGCGATTCCGGATGCTGTAGAGCAGCCCCTCCGAGAGCAAGCGCTGCATCGCTTCGCGAAGCGGTCCGCGCGACACCGCGAAATGCGTCGCGAGTTCGGCTTCCCCCAATTGGGTGCCCGGTGCAAGTGCGCCCTTGACGATGGCGGACCGAAGCTGTTCCGCGATGAGTTCCGCTGTCGACGGTCGCGCGACAGGCCGGAGATCGTCGAGATCACCGAGCGCCATGATCGATACCTTCCTCGAACAAAGTGCCCAGTTCCGGGCGTATCACTGTACATCCGGCCAGTCGCAAGCCCTGCCACAGCGTGACCTGATTTGCGGTGAGAACCGGTTTCCCGACGTGCTTTTCGAGTTCTCGGAGAATGCGCAGGGTGTGCATCGCGGTATCGGGGACGAGGATCGCGTCGGCATCCGGATGGTCACCGGCCGCAGCGAGGTCCAGCACGTCGTCCGCGGAGAGCGTGCCCACCTCAGCGGCTGTGTCGATCCCCGCGACACCGAACGACACCACGTCACTCCCTGTCGCGGTGAGAAACTCGACGAACAGTGCGCCGACATCGCGGGGATAGCTCGCGGCCACCGCGACGCGCGTCGAACCCAGAGCGGTCAATGCGTCGACGAACGCGAAGCTCGTACTCGATGCGGGCACGCCCCCGGCCGCGACAGACAGGTCGTCGACTTGCGTGCGCGCGCCCTCCAGCCCGTATACGAAACTGCCCGATGTGCACGCCCACATCACCGAATCCGGGTTTTCCGGTGCCAAGAGGGCTGCACCGGCCGCGAGTTTCCGCGGACCGCCCAGGTCGAGCAGCTCGGGTACCGCGTGCAGATCGGTGCCGTAGATATGCGCGACGGGCAAAGCGGCGCCTACGAGTTCCGCGGCGAACACGAAGTCGTCTTCTGCGGCATGGCCGGGATAGATGATCCCCACCTTCGAGGAACGGTCCTGCTGCATCAGAAAACTCCTCTCAGCCATTTCCCCGGTCCGGTCATCGGCAATCTCATCCGACCGAGACATGCCCAGATGGTGAGCTGGTTCGCTGTGAGCACGGGCTTGCCGAGTTCTTGCTCGAGCGGGGCGATGAGGTCATAGGTGGGCAGATTGGTGCAGCTGACGAAGATCGCTTCGGAATCGGGACTGTCCGCGGCGATGATTCGCTCGGCGATGGTGCGGTAGTTGACTTTCCAGATGCCGCCGCCGAGTCCCAGGTGGGTCGACCGGACCACCTCGGTCCCGGCTTCGGCGAGAAAGCTGTGCAGGAGTTTGGTCAGCTGCTCGTCGTACGGGGTGATCACCGAGATCCGCGTGAGCTCGAGGTCGTGCAGTGCTTCGAGTAGCGCCCCGGACGTGGTGACCGCGCAGGCGGCGCCGGCTTCGCAGATGGCGTCACACAAGGTCTTCTCGTAGCCGATACCTTTGATGAAACTGCCGGAGGTGCACAGATAGGCGACCACTTCCGGTTCCACGTGCAGCACGTCGCGGGTAGCGGTGACGAGGTGTCTTCGCTCCGAAACCAATTCGGCCATCTCCAGACTGACCGGGACCGGTTCGTAGGGTGTCCGCGCCAGGTGCAGACTCACCTCGAGCGGTGCCCAGCGCCATAGTTCACGCTCGAGAGCGAGATCGAAAGGCGCGATGATGCCAACTCCGCGCTGTGCCAGAGGCCCCTCGAATTCGGGGATGTCCAGTTCCATGCAGTCCCCCGAACGACGTCCATTCCGGCAATCCCCCGGCAGGTAAGATTGTTGACAATCATACGATGCGCTCATACGGTGTCAACGTGAACGTGAACGCGAACCCGGTCGTGGCAGTGCTTCATGCCGAAGCCCTGCCCTCCGCGGTGCGGATGGCTCCGGTCGCCGAGCACGCGACCCTTCGCTACACGAAGCGCGAAGGACTGGCAGGCGCTCTCGACGGCGCCGACGTCCTGTTCGTCTACGATTTCCAGTCCGACGCGCTCCCCGACGCGTGGTACGCGGCGAACGCACTCTCCTGGGTTCATGCGGCCTCGGCCGGTGTCGATCCGCTGATGTTTCCCGAGTTGGTCGACAGCGATGTCACGGTCACCAACTCACGCGGAATCTTCGACGTTCCGATCGCGGAATACGTTCTGGCTCAAATACTGTCGTTCACCAAAGACATCCCGGAATCGCTGCGCCTGCAACGAGACCACACCTGGAGACACCGCGACTCCGAGCGCATCGCCGGCCGCAGCGTCCTGGTTGTGGGCACCGGGCCGATCGGGCGGGCCATCGCGCGACTCCTCACCGCCGTGGGAATGAACGTCAGCGGGTCGGGCCGCCGCAGCAGGACCGGCGACCCGGACTTCGGCACCGTCACCGCAACCGAGGATCTTCCGTCGGCGCTGGCCGCAGCCGACTTCGTCGTACTCGCAGCCCCTCTCACCGACAGCACCCACGGACTGTTCGATGCCGAATTGTTCGGGTCCGTGAAGCGCGGTGCACGGCTGGTCAACGTCGGTCGCGGTGAACTCGTGCGCACCGACGACCTCGTCGACGCACTCCGCTCGGGCGTGCTCGCGGGCGCCGCGCTCGATGTCGTCGATCCCGAACCGCTACCGCGCGACCACCCCCTGTGGGATCTTCCCGGTGTAGTCGTCACCCCGCACAACGCGGGTGACTTCGTCGGGTGGCAGGACACGCTCGTCGACGCATTCGCCGACAATTTCCGCCGCTGGAGAGCAGGATTGCCACTCGAGAATGTCGTGGACAAGCGACTCGGTTACGTGCCGAGTTCGTGAGGGCCGGTGTGCCCGGGCAGAACCCGGCACACCACCCGGACAAGGAGAACACGATGAACCCGACCGACATGACCGCCGTCGAACTCGTCACCTCGTTCTCCTCCGGTGAGCTGTCGCCGGTCGAAGCCGCGCGGGCGGTGTTCGACGAGATCGCCGCACGCGACGGTGAGATCAACGCCTATTGCCTCGTCGACGAAGAGAAGGCCCTCGCTCAGGCGCGGCGTTCCGAGGAGCGCTGGCGCACCGGATATTCCAAGGGTCTCCTGGACGGTGTGCCGATCTCGATCAAAGATGTGTTCCTCACCGCGGGATGGCCGACGTTGCGGGGTTCCCAAGCCGTCGACGAACATCAGCCGTGGCACGTGGACAGCCCGGTGACCGCGAGGCTGCGTGAGGACGGCATGGTGTTCGTCGGCAAGACCACGACGCCCGAAATCGCCTGGAAGGCCGTCACCGATTCCGCGTTGTACGGGATCACCCGCAATCCGGCAGATACGACGAAGACCGCGGGTGGATCGTCGGGCGGGAGCGCCGCGGCGGTCGCAGCCGGATTCGGCCCGTGCTCCGTCGGCACCGACGGCGGCGGGAGCATTCGGATTCCCGCCGCGTTCTGCGGAGTCGTGGGATTCAAACCCACCCACGGACGGATCCCGCTGTTTCCGGCGAGCCCGTTCGGCCCACTCGCCCACGCCGGACCGATCACCCGGACGGTCGAGGACGCGGCGCTGCTCACCGACATCCTGTCGCTTCCCGATCACCGCGATCCCACGGCGCTCGCGCCCCCGATCATGACCTTCAGGGGTGCGCTCCAGCGGGAGGTACTGGGCATGGGCGTCGCGTATTCGAAGACCCTCGGATACGTGACGGTCGATCCGGAAGTCGGTGAGATCGTCGACGCGGCGGTGCGAACACTCGACGAGGCCGGACTCCCGGTGACCGAGGCCGATCCCGGTTTCGGCGACCCCCTCGAGGCCTTCGAGATCATGTGGGCCGCGGGCGCGGCCGCAATGCTGGCGTCCTTCCCCGAAGGCACCCGGAACAAGGTCGACCCGGGCCTGGGCGCCGTCTGGGAGCGCGGCGAGCACCTGCGCGCCGTGGACTATCTCGATGCGCGGGCGGTCGCAGCGAGCCTCGGAATCGCGATGGGCCACTTCCACCAGACGCACAACATGCTCCTCACCCCCACGGTGCCGATCACCGCGTTCGACGCGGGTCACGACGTTCCGCCGGGATCCTCGGCAAGCAGTTGGCCGCAATGGACGCCGTTCAGCTACCCCTTCAACCTCACCCAGCAACCGGCGATCAGCATTCCGGTCGGCACGACGGCCGCCGGCCTGCCGGTGGGCCTGCAGATCGTCGGACCGCGCCACTCCGACGACCTGCTGCTGGCGGTCGCCCGATTCGCCGAATACGCGCTGAGCTAGTGCGACGTCACGGCGCGAGCACGTAACGGCCGCGCACCCCGCCCGCAGCGACCGCGCGGTGGGCATCGGAGGCCGAATCGAGCGGTACGACGGAATGCACCCGCGCCGGCAGCCCACCCGACGCGGCGCGCACGAGCAGATCACTCAGCCTGGCACCGTCGGGGCGCGTTTCCACGGCCGATACCGAGATTCCGCGCTCGGTGGCCGGAACCGCGTTCGGCTTGACGCCGACGAATCTCCCCCCGTCACGGACCACTTCGAGCGCCCGTTCCTGCAGTGACGCAGCGTCGGCGACCGCGTCCCAGCCCGGCTCTGCGTGCGAGGCGAACCGGACGCCCAGACTCCGCACGAACTCCTCGTCCTCGGGCCGAGCAAGACCTGTTACCTCCCATCCCCGTTCGGGCGCGAGTGCGAGAAGATAGCCGCCCACCGCGCCCGCTGCCCCGGTCACGAGGAGTCGGTGCGAGTCCGCGGGTGCGTCACCGAGCAGGTCGAGCATCTGCACGGCCGCCAACCCGTTGACCGGCACTGTCGATGCCGTGATCAGATCCAGTCCGTCCGGGACGACGGCCAGACCCGCGACCGGTACGACGACTTGTTCGGCATACGTGCCGTAGTCGCGATCGAAGCCGCCCACCATGCCGGCGACACGGGTGCCGATCTCCAGGTCCACACCGGGGCCGGCATCGAGCACCGTGCCGGCGAACTCCCATCCCAGCCCTGTGTATTCGGGCTGGTCGATCAGGCCGATCGTGTGGAAGAACCCGTCCGCGACCCCGAGATCGACCGGATTGACGGGCGCGCCGGCGATCCCGACGCGAACCTGCCCGGGTCCCGGTCGCACGACGGGAACGCTGATGATCTCGATCGAGCCGGGCCCGTTCGGAGTGTGCACCACGGCGGTGCGGAAAGTCGATGTGTTCATCGGTTGCTCCTCGGCACTTGTATCGAATGACCCTCCGCTTCATCATGGGTAGGTAGCTCTCCAAAGGGAAGTACGCACTTCGAAGTGCGTAAGGCACCCGCCGGTAGGAAGGAGCACTCATGCCGACCATGACTGCGGCCCAGAAGCGAGCGCACGTACAGGCGGAGTACGACGCATTCCTGGCGGAGTGCCCCAGCCGTCAGCTGCTCGCGCGTATCTCGGACAAGTGGGTGGCGTTGATTCTCGCCGCGCTCGGGAGTGACGGGCCCTCCCGCCCCGGCAACGATCGCAGCGGTGAACCACGAGCGATGCGCTACTCGGAACTGTCCCGCAGGCTCGCGGGGGTCAGCCAGAAGATGCTCACGCAGACACTGCGCTCGCTCGAGCGCGACGGCCTGGTGACGCGCACCGTCACCCCGACCGTGCCGGTCACGGTCACATACGAACTCACCGAACTCGGGCTGTCGCTCCACCAGGTGATACGCGGGATCAAGGCGTGGGCCGAGGCACACATGGACGAGGTGCTCGCGCACCGCGAACGGTACGACGCGGAGTGACGAGTGACGGGGACCGATCAGTCGCGGGCGAACGTCAGCGTCTCCCCCGCTGCGCCCTCCATCCACAGGTCGTTGCACGCCACCGCGAGGTCGGTCAGGCCCTCCTCGATGGTCGCGAACACGTTGCCCGGCACCCACCCCACATCGCCGTTGAGGAGCAGGTTGTTCCGCCCGTAGAAGAGCGCCAGATCGGTAGCCCCCTGCGCCGCATGCGCTTCCGATCCCGGCTCGTATCCGTATGCGGAGTTCCCGATCTCCCACGGTTCGAAATCGAACAGGCACACGTCTCCGGGGATCGGGGTCACCGTCGGGTTCTCCCGATGCGGAGCACCCGTGATGCGGGGAACGAGGGTGTACACCTCGTTGCGCGCGTACTTGGCATGGAATGCGGACCCGTTCTGCGGCAAAGCGTTCCATACCGCTTCGCAGGTCAGCGGTGCCTCTGTGTCCAGCAGCCGTGCGCGACAGGAGACGCCGCGCTTGTCGAGGGAAATGGTGATGAACCGGGCCACAGGATCTCCTTCGTACGCGGGACAGTTCAGATCTCGGCGAGAACCTCCGACCAGATATCGAGTGCCTCCTCGATCTGTTCTCCGGTCACGACCAGCGGAGGGATCATGCGTACCACGTTCATATAGGCGCCGCAGGTCAACAGCAACAACCCTTTTCGTGCTGCTGCGCGCTGTGCTGCTGTGGCGCCGTCGCGGTCGGGCGCACCGTCGGCATCGGTGAATTCGGATCCCACCATGAGCCCGAGCCCACGAACGTCACCGACGGCGGGTGTCGCCCGCGACTGCGCACCCGCCAGCAACTCGTCTCCACGCAGCGCCGCGTTCGTCACGAGTCCTTCCTTCCGGATCACCTCGAGTGTGGCTACCGCCGCCGCACACGACACCGCGTTGGCACCGTAGGTTCCACCCTGCGATCCCGGCCGGGCACGAGACATGAGTTCCTCGGAGGCCGCGATACCGGACAACGGAAATCCGCTCGCGAGCCCCTTTGCCATCGTGATCACATCCGGGCGCACGTCGAAGTGCTGGTGCCCGAAGAACTTTCCAGTTCGCCCGAATCCCGTCTGGATCTCGTCGAACACGAGGAGGATGCCGTACCTGTCGGCACGCTCCCGCAGGCCCTGGAAGAAGCGAACGTTGCCCGGGACATAACCGCCCTCGCCGAGCACGGGTTCGACGAAGAATGCCGCCGTTTCGTCGGGTGCGGTGACGGTGGCGAAGAGGTAATCCAATTCTCGGAGCGCGAAATCCGTTGCCTCGTCTTCGCTCCACCCGTACCGGTAGGCGGTGGGGAACGGCGCGACATGCACGCCTCCCATCAACGGGGAGAAGCCTGCGGAGAAGCGGGTGCCCGACGTCGTCATCGATGCGGCGGCGACCGTCCGGCCGTGGAATCCGCCGTGGAAGACGACCACGTTGGGACGGCCTGTCGCCTGCCGTACGAGACGCAGCGCTGCTTCGACAGCCTCGCTGCCGGAGTTCGCAAAGAACAGTGAATCGAGACCTTCGGGTAATACCGGACCCAGTGCCTCGACGAGTTCGAGGAGCGGCCGGTGCATCACGGTCGTGTACTGGCCGTGGATCAGGGTGGCGACCTGCCGCTGCGCCGCCTCGACCACATGCGGATGACAGTGCCCGGTGCCGGTGACACCGATACCGGCGGTGAAGTCGAGGTAGCGACGCCCGTCGCTGCCGTACAGATAGCAGCCCGACGCGTGGTCCACGGTGACCGGGGTGGCTTGCAGGAGAAGTGGTGACAGTCGTGCCATGAGGGCCCTCCCGGGATGCACCTACCGAATTCGGGCACTTGCTCTTGTCGGATTGTTGACAATATGCATAACATGGGCCCACGCCGAAGGCAACGGCACGCGGGGGAGAACCGCACCCGAAGCGAGCCGGACCAACTCGACCGAGATCGGGTCAGGCCGACCGTCCCGTCCGCGGCAGGCGGCTTCGCCGCGCCCAGGGAGTTTCATCGGTCCGCGAGCAGGGAATGCCCTCAGCGACAACAGCGCCGACCGATGAGGCAATGATGATTACGAACAACGAACTCGATACCCTCGCTCGTGCCACCGCGTACGGTCCGGACGGCACCAAATTAGGAAAAGTAGGCGAGGTATATCTCGACAACAGAACCGGGGAGCCGGGCTGGATCACGGTGGTGACCGGACTGTTCGGTACCCGCCGTCACTTCGTCCCCGTCGACGACGCCACCCTCGACGACTCGGGTGTGCATGTGCCGTTCGGCAAGGACACGGTGACAGGCGCGCCGAACGTCGAGGAGAACGGCGAACTCACGCCCCTCGAAGAAGACGAACTGTACCGCTACTACAGCCGCGCTCACGAGGGCGATTCCGCGTCCACCGACGCACATCGGAACCCGGACGCCGGGCGATCCGGTGATACGGACCGAATCGGTGGCACGGACCGGATCGGTCATTCCGATCGACCGGGTGACACCGGCGGGACGGGCACGCTGCCCCCCGACGCGGCACGCGAAGGCATTGCTGGGAACTACCGCCCGTCGCACGACACCCAGCGCGACGATCCGCTGCAGCACTCGGTCCCCGGTGACACCGCCTCCACCCCGTCGTCCCCCTCGGGCACGGCACGTGGGGTCTCCGAGTCCGGAGACCGGACCACCGGGTTGCCGTCGCAGGGCTTCGGCGATCCGGGATCGTCCGGGCACTCCCACAACTCGGCTCCCGGCACCCTGTCCACCCCGACCCCCGGCACGCATTCCATCCCCTCCACGGCGAACACGCACACGGCGTCGGATACGCACACGGGGCCGGATACGCACACGGGGCCGGATACGCACACGAGTCACCGCGCCTCCGACGACCTCCCGGGTAACGCGACCCCGGATGCCCGTATCGGCGAGAGTTCCGACACTCACCGTACCGGCACTCCGGACGTCCGCACCGGCGGTGACCGCGACCGGAACAAGGAAGACAAGGGTCACAGCGATGAGCCGCGCAAGCCGCGCCTGGTGAAGCGCGTGGTGACCACGGAGTACTACGAAGAGGATCCGGACGGCTCCACGCAGTCCTGATACCCGCCTGACCGTCGAAACTCCAGACGAAAAAGGGCGCCGGCTCCGGGGTTCGTCCCCGGGTCCGGCGCCCTCTTCTGTGCCCTACAGCCAGGTGTCCTCCGACGCGGTGGTGAGAAACGCTTCGAGATCATCACGCCACGGGGCGGGCACCGTCTTGTCGGGTTCGATGCCGGTGTACTGACCGCGGTAGAAGAGCAACGGACGCTCGGCCTCGTCGCGTACCTCGCTGAGCGACGCGACCCGGCCGAACACCACCCAGTGGTCACCGCCGTCGTGAACGGTCTCGACGGTGCAGTCGATATGAGCGAGTGAACCGGTCAGGATCGGCGAACCCAGATCCGAAGGGCTCCAGTCGATTCCAGCGAACTTGTCGGGTTCGCGAGAGCCGAAGCGCGCACACGTCTCCTGCTGTTCCTCGGCGAGCACATTGACACAGAAGCGGCCCGACCGCTCGATCGCTCCCCACGAGCGGGATTGCTTGGTGGGACAGAACAACACGAGCGGCGGATCGAGAGACAACGCCGCGAACGACTGGCACGCGAAGCCGACGGGCTCATCGCCGTCCATGGTGGTGATGATCGTGACTCCGGTGCAGAACTGACCTAGAACGGTACGGAACGACTTGGGATCGATCGCACCGCCGGTATCACCGACCGGCACGGTCACGGCTGCATCCCCACCGAGAAATCGTGACCCCAGAGGCTCACCGCGGTGGATTCACGAGCGATCCAGCCCTCGTCCTCCACCTGCAGTCCCTCACAACCGAATTCGACGTCGAAACCGCCCGGCGTCTTCATGTAGAACGACAACATCTTGTCGTTGACATGCCGGCCGAGTGTCGCCGACATCTTGACGTTCTTGCGCAGTGCGCGATCGAGTGCGAGTCCGACGTCGTCGGAGTTCTCCACCTCGAGCATGAGGTGGACGATGCCGCTCGGGGTCGGCATCGGCATGAAGGCGAGGCTGTGGTGGCGCGGGTTGCACCCGAAGAACCGGAGCCACGCCGGATCGCCGTCCGCGGGCCGGCCCACGATCTGCGGGGGCAGGCGCATGGAGTCGCGGAGACGGAATCCGAGCACATCGCGGTAGAAGCGCAGTGATTCCTCGTCGTCGCGGGTGGAGAGCACCACGTGACCGAGGCCCTGTTCTCCGGTGACGAACCGGTGACCGTACGGGCTGACGATTCGGCGGTGTTCGAGCGCCGCACCGTGGAACACCTCGAGGGTGTTGTCCGACGGATCCTGGAAGGTGATCAGTTCGACCACACGGCGATCCGCGAGTTGTTCGGCGGTACCTTCCTTGAACGGAACGCCCGCAGCCGAGAGGTTGTCGCGAACCTCCTGGAGTTCGGCAGCATTCGCGGTCTCCCAGCCGGATACGAGGAGTTGATCGGACTCGTGGGGCTCGATGACCAGACGCGCGGGGAAATCGTCCATCCTCAGATACAGCGCGTCGGTGACCGAACCCTTACCCTCGACCATGCCGAGGACCTTGAGTCCGTACTCGCGCCACGCGCCCATATCGGTCGCACCGATGCGAAGGTATGCCAGGGATCGGATACTCATGAATTTTCTCCGTCCGTCAGAAAGTCCACGGTCAGCTTGTTGAATTCGTCGAACTTCTCGAGTTGCGCCCAGTGGCCGCAGCCGCCGAACACGCCGAGTTCGGTGTCCTCGAGTGCGGTGCGCTGGAAGGACGTAACCGGCGTGGCCCAGCGGATGATCTCGTCGGCA